>JAKPQU010000265.1 GCA_029555925.1 Bacillota bacterium | reverse complement strand
GCTTATATCATGCTACTTTACATTATAATTCAATAAAATATACCTGTGCTGCCGTGATATTTTTTTCTCCGGAACACCAGGCAGGCAGACTACTATGTCTAAAGCTAAATAGTATAAGATTTTCTCCTATTATTTTTTTCTTTCTCTTTATATTTTTCTTCTTTTCCTATATAATATTTAGTGAAAAGTGAAGAGAATAATATATTACCTGCTATTCGCTATTCGCTATTCACTACTTTACAGGAGAGAACACAAATGGGAGAGCAGGATACAATAAAAAAACTTCATGACGAAATAGACCATCTTAAACTCCGTGTAAAAGGGCTTGAAGACATATCAGGCGAAAAAAGTCTCATTAAAATCCTTGCTTCCCTTCCTTTACCTGCATTGCTTCTGGAAGGAGATGACACAATCCAATATATAAATACAGAATTCGGAAAAATCTCCGGTTATAACCTTCACAACATAGATTCACTCATAGATCTGTTTGACCTTATATGCCCCGAAAGAGAATACAGGGAAACAGTCATGGCAGAATGGAAAGAGGCTATGAAAGAGAATGAAAATCCGGAACCGTCAGAGCTAAATATAGATATAACATGTAAAGACGGTTCCCTGAAAAATATCCTCTTCAGACCTGTAAAAATCTTAAATAATAAATATGTCATCATTGCCAGAGATAATACTGAAAAAAACAGTTACAGGAAATACTCAAACAAAAACTTATTCCCCCGGAACATCCCGATGTCAATACAGAGAATATAACCTTTCATGATCTCTTCCACATAGATGAAATACAGAAGATACAGGATATTTTTTCGGAAGCTACAGGTGTAGCATCAATCATTACGGAAGTTGACGGCACCCCTATTACAAAACCGAGTAATTTCTGCAGGCTCTGCAATGATATCATAAGAAAGACCGAGAAAGGAAGGAAAAATTGTTATCATTCCGATGCCATGCTGGGGAAATACAATCCTTCAGGCCCTGTATTTCAACCTTGCCTGAGCGGCTCCCTCTGGGACGGAGGAACAAGTATCAGAGTAGGTAACAGACATGTGGCAAACTGGCTTATAGGACAAATACTTGACGAAGATGCCGATATAGAAAAAATGATGGACTATGCCAGGGAAATAGAAGCAGATGAAAAAGAATATTACAGTGCATTAAAAGAAGTCAAAAGAATGCCTGTACCGCAGTTTAAAAAAATTTGTGAAGCCCTGCATCTCATAGCGAATCAACTGTCTCTCCTTGCCTTACAGAATATTCAGATAGAAAGAGATCTCAGAGAAAGTGAGGAGAAATTCAGAATTATTGGTAATTCTGTCATGGACGGCATTGTTATGCTTGATGCTGAAGGCAATATTTCTATATGGAATAAAGGGGCCGAAAAAATATTCGGTTATAAAAGACAGGAAGCAACTGCAAAAAACTTTATCAGTCTTGTTGTTCCTGAAAGATTTCGCTCTAATTATCTCAAAATTTTCAAAGAATTTATGAAGAAAGCCAAAGAGGTAACTTCGGAAAAAACATTTGAACTGACTGCTGCAAGAAAAAACGGTGAAGAATTTCCTGTAGAAATTTCTCTTTCATCGGTAAACATAAAGGGGTTCTGGCATGCGACAGGCATTTTAAGAGATATAACCCAGAGGAAAAAAATAGAAGAAGCTATAAGAGACAGCGAAAAATTTCTTCGCTCTACTATAGATTCTCTTTCAGCTCATATTGCAATAGTAGACGAACATGGAGAAATTATTACCGTTAATAAGGCATGGGAAGATTTTGCCATAGAAAATAATGCAGAAGTAAATGTCTGTGAAGGTGCAAATTATCTTCACGTCTGTGACGGAGCCACAGGAGAATTTGCCGAAGATGCAAGGGAGTTTGCCGGAGGAATAAGAAAGGTAATGAAAGGTGAGAAAGATGTATTTTCTCTTGAATATTCCTGCGATTCTCCGGTAGAACAGAGATGGTTTACGGGAAAAGTAACAAAATTTTCTCATGGAGGCCCTGTAAGAATAGTTATTTCTCATGAAAATATTACAGACAGAAAGAAAGCCGAAGAAGAAGTATGGGAAAGTCACAGAAAACTTGAAGATACCTATAAAGAACTTAAAGCCGCTCAATCTACAATACTCCAGAGGGAGAAAATGGCTTCCATAGGACAGTTAGCCGCAGGAGTGGCTCATGAAATAAATAATCCCATAGGATTTGTTTCCGGAAATTTAAGGGCTCTCAATAAATATATAGATAAATTTACTGAATTTATTGATTTTCAATCAGAGATTATAGAAAAATTGAACTTAAAAGAAGTCCTTGATGAAATGAACAGTAAAAAAAAGAAATTAAAAATTGATTATATTAAAGAAGATATCTGTGACCTTATTAAAGAATCCCTCGATGGTACAGAAAGGGTAAGTAAAATAGTTCAGAATTTAAAAACCTTTTCACGAATAGATGAGGCCTCTTATAAAGAAGCCGATATAAACGAATGTATTGAAAGCACTGTGAATATAGTATGGAATGAACTTAAATATAAGGCGGAAGTAAAAAAAGAATACGGAACTATTCCGAAAATCAAATGTTATCCCCAGGAACTCAATCAGGTATTTATGAATTTACTTGTAAATGCAGCTCAGGCAATTGAACATTTTGGCGAAATAATTATAAAAACCTGGCATGACGGAGGAAATATTTTTATATCTATATCAGATACGGGGCACGGCATGTCTGAAGAGATAAAAAATAGAATTTTCGAGCCTTTTTTTACTACAAAAGATGTAGGGAAAGGGACAGGCCTGGGGTTAAGCATAACCTATGATATAATAAAAAAACATAATGGAGAAATCACTGTGGAAAGTGAAGCTGGAAAGGGGAGCACTTTTACTGTGAAAATACCTGTTACAGAGGTATAATATTATGACAGAAACATATTGAATTATTATTTCCTTTTCAGTTGCTTCGAGAAAGGGTGGTAATAGTGGAAACTGTTGACAGAGAAATAGAGTTACATAGAATTATCGTAAATAATATGGCAGAAGGAGTCTGTATTATAAGGGAGTCCGACGGAATTATCATTTATGCCAATCAAAAATTCGAAAAAATATTCGGCTATTCTTCAGGAGAATTAAAGGGGCAACATGTTAATATCCTTAACTATTCAGATGAAACGAAAAATGCTCATGACACTTACCTTGAAATTGTAGATAAAATAGACGCTCACGGCGAGGCTACCTATGAAATTCATAATGTCAAAAAAGACGGAACTCCTTTCTGGTGCAAAGCTACTACATCTTTATACAAACACCCTGAATACGGAAAGGTTTATGTGGCAGTTCAGGCAGATATTA
The DNA here is from genome assembly GCA_029555925.1 of Bacillota bacterium. The sequence goes on along the minus strand of JAKPQU010000265.1, from coordinate 6,039 downwards.
CAGAAAGCAAAAAAACAGAAGAAGAACTTCGAAGAAGTGAAAAAAAATACAGAGAATTGATAGAACTTGCCCAGGAAGGCATATGGATGATTGATGACGGAGGGTATACAACATTTGTCAATGATAAAATGTGTGAAATGTTAGGCTATACCAGAGAAGAAATGATAGGGCAACATTTATTTTCTTTTATGGATGAACAGTATATAGAAATTTGTAAGGTAAACCTGGAAAGACGTAAAAAAGGGATTAAAGAACAGCATGAATTTAAATTTTTGAAAAAAGACGGCCGGAAGATTTATACACTTCTGACTACTTCTCCTGTTACTGATAACAAAGGAAATTATAAAGGTGCCTTAGCATTCATTTCCGATATAACACAGAGGAAAGAAGCTGAAGAAGCATTAAAAGAAACGATGCTGAAATATCAGTTACTTTTCGAATCTGCATCCAGTGCAATAATACTTCTTGATAGCAAAACGTTCGAAATACGCGAGGCAAATAAAACCTGTATGTCTATGTACGGATACAGCAAAGAAGAGCTTCTCTCTATGAGATCGTTTCAATTATCGGCAGAACCTGAGAAACCCTTCTCTTCTATAAAAGAAAATTCCATTTCCTTTATACCACTCAGATATCATAAGAAAAAAGATGGTACAGTATTCCCGGTTGAGATTATCTGTAATATTATTACCATAAACGATCGTGACGTTTTACTTGCAGACATAAGAGATATTACGGATAGAATAAACCTGGAGGATGCTCTATCTTATAGATTTGTCGTAGAAAAACTTCTGGCAGAGATGGCAGGAAAATTCGTTGCTATAAAATCAGATGACATTCACAGAGAATTACGAAACTCCCTCAAGGTAATCGGAGAATTACTGGATGTTGACAGAACCTATATAGTTTTATTTTCGGATAAAAGTGGCAAAATTATTAAAACTCTGGAATGGTGTAAAGAAACTATTGAGCCCTACCTTGAAAAATATGCATCTCTCTTTTCTATAAAAAACTTTAAATGGTTTCACGAAAAAATGCAAAAAGGAGAATATATTTTTGTTTCAGCCCTGTCAGACCTTCCCGGTGAGGCGGATTTTGAAAAAAAATTCTGGAGCGAAAAAAAAGTGAAATCTCTTATTGCATTTCCAATGATTTCAGGTGATAAAACGATCGGCTTCCTGGGGTTTTCATCTATAAAAAAAGAAAGGAAATGGAAAGAAGAAGATGTTAATTTTACAAGACTTGCAGGAGAACTTTTTACACATGTCCTGGAAAGAAAACGTATGGAAGATGAATTGCGATACAATGAAGAGATACTTAAAGATTATTCTGAAAAACTGGAAGAAATGGTAAAAGAAAGGACTAAAGAACTTGAAGAAACAAGGGAAAAACTTATAAGACAGGAAAAACTGGCAGTAATCGGTAAAATGGCAGGCAGTGTGGGACATGAGCTGCGCAACCCTCTTGGAGTTATTTCCAATGCAGTTTATTTCCTCAAACTGGTTCTGTCCTCTTCAGAGAATACTGTAAAAGATTATCTGAATATTATATCGGAAGAGGTAAGAAAATCAGATAAAATTATAAGTGATTTGCTGGATTTTGCCCGTATAAAATCTATTGATAAAGTTAACATATCGTTACAGGAAATATTTTCTGATATTCCGGGAAAATATGGGATAAAAGAAAATATAAAAATAATAAACAGACTTAATGAAAAATTGCCATGTATATATGCTGACAGGAATCATATAATACAGATATTCGGTAATTTAATCATCAATGCATGTCAGGCCATGCCCCGGGGAGGCGAATTGATTATAGAGGCAGAGGTTGTCAGGAATACTATACATATTTCCATAGGTGATACAGGTTGCGGTATATCTGAAGAAAATATGAATAAAATTTTCGAACCGCTTTTTACGACGAAATCAAGAGGTATAGGACTGGGACTCTGTGTATGTAAAAACCTTACTGAAGCAAACGGAGGAAAAATAGAAGTGAAGAGTACAGAACATAAAGGAAGTATATTTACTGTAATATTTCCTGTCGCACCTGATGAAAAGAGGGAAAAAAATGAAAAAGAAAACGAATATTCTCATAGTAGATGATGACTTTATGATGGCCAAAACACTCTGTGATATAATGAAAGCAAAAGGATATGAAGCGGAAATGGCAAATTCCGCAAAAGAAGCCCTTAAAAAGCTGGAAGACCGGACATTTGATTGTATTTTGAGTGATATAAAAATGCCTGATATAAACGGTCTGGAATTTTACAGAATAGTACAGCAAAAATTTGCTCCTATTCCCGTTATACTTATGTCTGCCTACAGTTCTGATAATCTCGTAGATGATGCATTGAAGGAAGGAGTCATATCCGTTCTTACAAAACCTCTTGACATAAATCTCATACTGAATTTCATCTCTATTCTTCAGAAAGAAAAGACTGTTACTATTATAGATGATGATTCTGATTTTTCCTCGGCCCTTGGAGAATTGTTAAAAATAAGAAATTACAATGTTGTTCAGATAAATAATCCAGATAATATAAATTCTTCAGTTACAGATGAGGCAGACATCATACTTCTCGATATGAAACTCGGCAATACAGACGGTCTGGACGTATTCATGAAGCTCAGAGAAAAAAACCCTTCCCTTCCTGTCATACTTGTAACAGGCTGTGTGGATTCTATGTCTCAGAAGATAGAAAAAGCTCTTGAAATAGGGGCTTATACATGTTTTTACAAACCCTTTTCCATAAAGGAACTCTCTGATGCACTGATAAATATTTTAAATAAGGAACTAGGAGAAGTTTTCAAAAAAAAGAGATGATATAATGTATAAAAAAATCCTTATAGTAGACGATGAATTGAATATAAGAAAAACCCTGTCCGATATACTCAGATTTAGAGGCTATGAAGTCATATCTGCAGATAACGGTAAAACGGCCATTGAGATGGCTGAAAAAGAAAAGCCTTATGTGGTTCTTCTGGATATGAAACTGGACGACATTTCAGGGCTGGATTTATTGAAAATTATCAAGGAAACCTTCCCTTTTATGGAGTGTATAATACTTACAGGTTATGCAAGTCAGTCTTCTGCCATTCAGGCAGTAAACCTCGGAGCTTACGGATATATACAGAAACCATGTGACATAGAACAGCTTATTACAATGATAAAAAGAGCCATAGAAAAGATAAACACGGGAGACGCCCTGAGGGAATCGGAACAGAGATATAAAACTCTTTTCGATAATGCCGGTGATGCTATTTTTATTCTTGAACCGGGAGGGAAATTTCTGGATGTCAATAAGGTAGCATATAAAAGACTGGGATATGAAAAAGAAGAATTGCTAAATATGACACCTGAAGATATAGATACTCCTGAATATGCTATCATGGTAGAGGACAGAATTTCTGAAATAATATCAAAAAAACAACTTTCTTTTGAAACAGCTCACAGGTGTAAAAACGGGAAAATTATTTATGTCGAATTAAACAACCGCCTTATTGATTACAGGGGGAAAACGGCTATTCTCAGTACAGCGAGAGATATTACAGAAAGAAAAGAAGCAGAAAAAGAGAAGGAAAAACTTTATGCCCAGCTTCTTCAGATACAGAAAATGGAAGCACTCGGCCTTCTTGCAGGAGGTATTGCCCATGATTTCAATAATATTCTCTCAGGTATTATAGGCTATTCGGAACTTGCCCTTTACGACATAAAGCCAGATAATCCTGTCAGGATATATATAGAGAAAGTTATTAAAGCAAGTAACAGAGCAAAAGAACTGGCAAAACAAATATTAACCTTCGGACGTCGTGAGTTTGAAGGTAAAAAAGATATAAAACCATCTGCCATTGTCAGAGAAGCCCTTACTTTTATGAGATCAACTCTTCCTACAACCATTGAAATAAAGGATAATATATCTTCTAAAAATTCTATAAAAGCCGATCCGAGCCAGATATACCAGATACTGTTAAATCTCTGCACAAATGCCGGACATGCTATGAGAGACAATGGAGGAATACTTGAAGTAAGCCTTACAGATACAGAAATTTTTCCGAAAGATATAGCTCCCTATTCTGCTCTTAAAGCAGGAAAATATATAAAACTTTCTGTAAAAGACACAGGCCATGGTATGGAACCTGAAGTGTTAGAGAGGATTTTCGAACCGTTTTTTACTACTAAAAAACGGGGAGAAGGTACCGGCATGGGTCTGTCTGTAGTTCATGGCATTATTAAAAATCATGAAGGAGATATCAGTGTAAGCAGTGAGCCTGGTAAAGGAACTATTTTCAACATATTGCTTCCTGTAAGCGAACAAACAGCTACGGGGAAAGAAGAGGTTTCATCTTGTCCTGTAAAAGGGAAAGGTAATATACTCATAGTAGATGATGAAAAAGATATAGTAGAGATTACGGAAAATATGCTTATAAAACTTGGCTACAGCGTAACTGCGACAACATCAAGCATGAAAGCGCTGCAAATATTTAAATCCCGGCCTTCGGATTTTGATCTCATCATTACGGATCTGACTATGCCTGAAATCACAGGGGTCAATCTTGCGAGGGAAATCTTCAAGATCAACCAGACTACTCCTGTAATAGTCTGCACAGGTCTTATGGATGCTATGCCTTCCTGTAAAGAGGATAAATGCTGCATAAAAGAAGTAATTGACAAGCCGGTGAGTATAAAAAAACTTTCGGAAACAATAAAAAATGTCCTTGAAACTCTAAGATAGGTCATTATAGTTAGTTTCATAACTATCCATAAATAATGACCTCGTAATGCGTAAAGCGTAATGCGTGATGCGCAGGGATTAAACCCGTGACGCGTCACGCGTTACGCGTCACGACGACTTAAATTCTAATAAGTTATGAAATACACTATAAAAAGAACTGAAAGCAAAGGTAGTTCTTTCACCATAACATTTTTTGGAGGTGAAAAATGAATACCATTCTTATCGTAGATGACGAAGTGTCTGTTAGAAAAACCCTTTCGGATATACTTGCCTATTACGGTTATAAAGCACTGGCAGTTGATTGCGGTCAAAAAGCCATAAAACTTATCAAAAAGGAAATACCTGATTTAGTGCTTCTAGACATTATGCTTGAAGACATATCAGGTATTGACGTATTGAGAGAAATAAAAAAAGAAGAAGAATATACAGAATTTATTATTCTTACAGGCAACGTTTCACAGGAAGCTGTAGTTAAAGCAATCAATCTCGGAGCCTATGGATATATACAGAAACCATATGATATAGAACAATTACTCATAATGATTAAGAGAGCAATTGAAAAACAGAATACCCGTAAAGAACTCTTTGAAAGTGAAAAAAGGTACCGAACACTTTTTGATAATGCAAACGATGCTATTTTTATTTATGATCTTGAAGGCACATTTCTTGAAGTAAACCATATAGCATGCGAGCGCTTCGGATATAAGAGGGAAGAATTTTTACACATGACACGTTCTGATATACATCTGCACGATGATGTCTTAAAACTGGAGGAGATAATTTCAGTACTTCATGAAAAAGGTCAATTTTATTTTGAAACAATCCATGTAAAAAGAGATGGAACTGTTATTCCGACAGAGGTAAACTGCCGCCTTATCGACTATAAAGACAGGGAAGCAATTCTCTCCAGTGCCCGCGATATTACCAAAAGAAAGGAAACAGAACATTTACTTATAGCAGAAAAGGAACGCTCAGAAAAAGCCAGAAAAGAGCTTGAAATTGCCTATAATGAGCTAAAATCTGCCCAGTCAAGAATTCTTCAATCGGAAAAGATGGCATCTATAGGACAGCTCGCTGCAGGAATAGCACATGAAATTAATAATCCTATAGGATTTATAGGAGGAAACCTGAGAACCCTTGAAAAATACATAAATAAATTCCTTGAATTCATGGAAGCCCAGTCGGATGTTATAAAGGAATTTAAGATAACGTCATCTATCGAGGAACTTTCAGGAAAGAGAAAAAAGTAAACAACCACCGACCCTGTCGGTGGCTTTGGGGGACAAGACAACACCTCCTGA
>JAKPQU010000264.1 GCA_029555925.1 Bacillota bacterium | reverse complement strand
GGAGGAAAAGGAAAAACCACTATAAATCAGGAAGAAGCAGTGGAAGTTATGATGGAGAAATATGAAATTGTCTGCCAGCTATTTTATGGCTTTAATTATAAACAGATTTTCACTGCTGTACCTATGGAAAAGCTTGGTATTATTACAAAAGCAGTAACCCATATCCTGGAGCTTCCTGACGGGAAAGAAAGATTTATAAAATATGTAATAGATTTATCCAGAGCATTTGCCCTATCAACACCGAATAAAAAAGCCATTGCCATAAGAGATGAAGTAGGATTTTTCCAGGCAGTTAAAAAGAGAATAGAAAAGATAACTCAGACCAGAGAAGCTCTTACAGATGAAGATCTGGATAGTGCAATCAGGCAGATCATATCAAAAGCCATTGTAACAGATAAAGTAGTAGATATATTCTCGGCAGTAGGACTTAAAAAACCGGATATATCCATACTATCAGATGAATTCCTCGCAGAAGTAAATGGTATGGAACATAAAAACCTTGCCTTTGAAACTTTAAAGAGACTCTTAAATGATGAAATAAAGAGCATTAGTAAACGAAATCTTGTGATAGGCAATTCCTTCGCAGAAATGCTTGAGAATACAATACAGAGATATAAAAATAAAACCATTGAGACAGCCAGAATTATAGAAGAAATGATAGACCTTGCAAAAGGTATAAGAGAGTCTAAAAACAGAGGAGACAAATTAAATCTTACAGAAGAAGAACTGGCATTCTATGATGCCCTGGAAGTAAATGACAGTGCAGTTAAAATTTTGGGAGATGATACATTAAAAACTATAGCACGAGAACTTGTAAAAACTGTAAGAAATAATCTTTCAATCGACTGGACTCTTAAAGAAAGTGTACAGTCAAAAATGAAAGTTGCCATAAAGAGATTACTCAGGAAATATAAATATCCACCTGATAAACAGGAGAAGGCAACACAGACAGTATTAGAACAGGCGCATTTATTGTGTAGAGATTTGTCGATATAGGAAAAAGGAGAGGTTATAAGATGTTTAATAATGGTAAGTGTATTTTCTGTAATAGTAATAAATGTAAAATTACTCTACCCCATGTGTTAGGTTGTCAAAAATCTCTTTATAATTGTGATATTTGTGGTAATTTTCAAATTACACAGACTGCATTGGCATCAATTCCACCTGGATTTATTCCATGTCTTCCAAAAGTATCTGCTGTCATAAAACATAAAACTTTATT
>JAKPQU010000263.1 GCA_029555925.1 Bacillota bacterium | reverse complement strand
TTAAACTGAATAATTTGAATAATAGGTAAATACTGTCTGCCTGCCTGATGCTCCTCCGAAAAAAATCTAAACTGGAACGTTTATAACAGTTACAGCTTATATCATGCTACTTTACATTATAATTCAATAAAATATACCTGTACTGCCGTGATATTTTTTTCTCCGGAACACCAGGCAGGCAGACTACTGTGTCTAAAGCTAAATAGTACTAGCAACATGAAACATTTTTTAAATTCAGTTTAAAACCTTTACGGTAAAAGGTTTCTACATAATCGAGTGTTAATAAGCCATAATGTTTTATTAATTCTGAAATATCGGGAGATATTAGAAATTTAATTCCATCCTGTTCATAGAATAGATCGTGTTCTTCTGGCTCATCCAGAGCCAATCCCATTCTGGGCCCTCCTCAGCCGACACCCTGAAAAACTATACGAAAATTTTTACCGGCACTGTGAGACAGTTCTTCCTTTAATTTCTGAATAGCTACCCCGGTGATTGATAACATATTGTTCAGCCTCCTTTATTTAAATTTTTATATTATCGGGTTGAGCAATTTATAGTTACTTTCATAATAATCCATAATTAATGACCTCGTAATGCGTAAAGCGTAATGCGTGATGCGCGATTAAAACCGTTACGCGTCACGACGACTTAAATTCTAATAAGTTATGAAATATACTATAATAAATCTTCTTTCTCTTCACTCTTCCCTATTATGAGCTTTCACCTTTATAGATGCAATAAAATGATAAAGGATTCATAAAAACTTCCTCTGCGGCAGTAAAGGATTTTATATAAAAAAAATAGAATTTACCTATGTAATTCTTATAAAAGCTAACTGCCGAATGCTGATAGCATACAAAATTATAGAGTGGAGAAAAATCAACATGTCAACCTGGAAAATCAAGGTTTCTTTATTTTTGAATTATTTTGTTTTTGCCATACTGCTTAACAGTGTCGGTACTGTCATACTTCAGGTTATTACGGAATATCATGTAAGTGAAGCTTCTGCAAGTATTCTTGAAGCCTGTAAAGATCTTTCCATAGCAATATTTTCCTTTGCGATTGCTTCATATCTGCCCAGGATCGGATATAAAAAATCTATGTTAATAGCTCTTGTTATTGTAACGGTTGCCTGTACGGTAATGCCACTTGTGGGAGGCTTCGCTATGACAAAAATTCTTTTTGTCTGTGTCGGAGTAAGCTTTGCCCTTATAAAAGTGTCTGTTTATTCCACTGTCAGTCTTGTTACAAAAGACAGACAGGAGCATGCAAGTTTTATGAGTACTCTTGAAGGTATTTTTCAGACAGGAGTACTTGTGGGATACTGGATATTTGGATTTTTTATATCCCGTAACATATTCAACTATACTTACTGGTTCCTTGCCGGTATGTCCGCACTGGCTTTTATACTCCTCCTTACCACAACCCTTGATGAAAGCTCTGTAAAAATAAAAGAAGGCAGCGCAGTAAAGGATTTCCTGAACATGTTAAGTCTTATCAGATTGCCACTTGTACTCACCTTCATCTGCACCGCTTTTTTATATGTATTTACGGAACAGGGTATTCAATCATGGCTTCCTACATTTAACAATAAAATATTACAACTGCCACAGGCCATGAGTGTTCAGGTAACAAGTATCCTTGCAGGTGCCATAGCAATCGGAAGGATCTTCGGAGGATATATTATGAAAAAGGTAAGCTGGATTTATGTTCTTGCCACTTCATTGATATGTTCCATTATACTTGTAATAATGGTTCTACCTCTTTCAGACGGCATAAAGGCCGGCTCTGTTACAGGGTGGAACAATGCCCCTGTTGCAGCTTTTATATTACCTCTTACAGGTTTCTTCCTGGCACCTATTTATCCCACTCTGTGCTCTACTGTTCTGAGTAAGCTTCCAAAGGAAAATCAGAGTGCTATGTCAGGTCTTATAGTAATTTTTTCAGCCCTGGGAGGAACTATAGGTTCAAGAATAACAGGTACAATGTTCGGTCTTCTCGGAGGAGTGAAAGCTTTTTATTGCTCGCTTGTACCTATGATTCTTCTGTTAATAGTTATTTTTCCATATAAAAAAATTCAGGATAATTTTAAAGAAGGCGACAAATAATTCAAGAGATCATAAAAACTGGAAAGGAAATTCAAAATGAATAAATATATTCAAACAGAGGGAGAATTATTTGAACTTGTTCAGTTAAGCCGTATATTTTCCGACTCCAAAACATTTGTAGATTCATATCCGGCAAAAAATCCGGCCTATATATTGAAGATATTTCATAAGAAAAAAGATAAATCTGATTTTAACCTGAAAAAATTTATAAAAAAATATTTCATTTTTCCTGATAGTCATGAAAAAAACATCCAGGTAAAATCCTCAATGAAAGAACATATAGAAGCTCTATGGGATATTCTGTCAAGAGAAGCAGATAAAGATATATCAAAGTACAGTACACTCATAGGTCTGCCCTATCCCTATATAGTGCCGGGAGGTAGGTTCAGGGAAATTTATTACTGGGACAGTTATTTCACTTCAGAAGGTCTTTCTATAGCCGGGAAACTTGACATGGTGGAACATATGATCAGAAATTTTGCATACCTCATAGATAAATACGGCCATATACCCAACGGAAACAGAATATATTACACCGGCAGATCTCAACCTCCATTTTTCTGTTCTATGATTGAAATACCGGTTCGTTATAAAGGGATAGAGGCAATACTCCCCTATCTGGAAACTATTGAAACAGAATATCGCTTCTGGATGAAGAAACGATCTGTTTTGCTTGAAGATGGAAACAAATTAAACCGTTATATGGATGATAATAATGGCCCGAGAGAAGAATCTTACAGAGAAGATCTGGAGATTTATAATAGTTGCAGTGACGAACAAAAGAAAAATTTTTATAAAAATATAAGGGCTGCCTGTGAATCAGGATGGGATTTTTCTTCAAGGTGGTTTCAGGATTACTGTAATTTATCTACTATAAGGACAACAGATATTTTACCTGTAGACTTGAATTCAATACTTTATAATACGGAAATTAAATTGTCGGAATGGTTTTCTTTTGAAGGTAATGAAAGGAAATCGAAAAAATATGCAAATAATGCCGAAAAAAGGTTAAAATTAATAAATAAATATTTCTGGGACAGGGAGAAAGGATTTTTCTTTGATTATTCTTATAAAGATCATAAACATACCGGAGTGTGGTCTCTTGCAGGACTGTATCCCATGTTCTTCAAAATTGCTACGGAAGAACAGGCAGAAAAAATATCGGAACATATCTCACAGAAATTCCTCCATGAAGGAGGGCTTGTAACAACATTGAATGAAACAGGACAGCAATGGGACAAACCGAACGGATGGGCTCCTCTTCAATGGATTGCCGTAAAAGGTCTGGAATTCTACGGATATAATAATCTGGCAGAAGAAATAGCGAAGAGATTTGTAAATCTATCATACAGGGTTTTTAAAAAAACAGGAAAAATGATGGAAAAATATAATGTATGTGACATGAAGCTGGAAGCAGGAGGAGGAGAATATCCCCTCCAGGATGGATTCGGATGGACAAACGGAATAGTTTCTGCAATGGAAATGATGATTAACCGTGAGTCGTGAAGAGTGAAGAGTGAAAAGTGAAGGCTAATACTATTTAGCTTTAGACATAGTAGTCTGCCTGCCTGGTGTTCCGGAGAAAAAAATATCACGGCAGCACAGGTATATTTTATTGAATTATAATGTAAAGTAGCATGATATAAGC
>JAKPQU010000252.1 GCA_029555925.1 Bacillota bacterium | reverse complement strand
ATCATTTCTTAAAATAATTAATCAACAGTAACGTTGTGGTGATTGCCGAAGAAACAGTAGTAATTATGAAGGAGATTGTTGGCAGGTTCATGTTGAATATTTTCTGCTTCAGTGGTTCTACTATTACCACGTCGTTTGGTAGAAGAAAGTAAGCTTCGGAGGAGAGGATGTTTTTGTCCTGCAGGTTGAGGCGGTAGGTTTTTGTTCCGTTCTCAAAGGGACGTACCACGAGAACTCTGCTGCGGTTGCCGTAATCACTCACTCCACCCGCACGCCCGATGGCTTCCAGCACCGTAAGATAGTTGTTGTAATTAATATAAGAACCTGGAGCACGAACTTCACCAATAACTGTAAACTTGAAACTTAATAATTTACACTCAACTGTCGAGCCCTTAAATACCTGTTCTGCCTTTTCCTGAAGCATTTTTCGGGTCTCTTCAAGTGTAAGTCCTGCCACTTTTAATTCACCAATAACAGGCAGAATTATTTTCCCTTCCTGATTAACATCATAACCATAGATATAACCTGGCCCCTCAGACTGTCCAATGTAGGTACCACCATAAGTCCTCGATGAAACCAGAAAATCTATAATGGTACCATCGGGGGTCATGGCTTTAACAGTTATATACAAAACATCACGGGGCTGAAGTTTGTACTCGGGTATATTAAGCAAAAATGTCTCCTTTCCTTCAGGCTCAGGAAGATTATACAGGTAAGATAGTTTCCTCTGGGAGGTGCAACTATTTATAATGCAACCCATCAGTAAAAAGATAGCCAGATAATATTTCGTCATGTATCTTTATTTAAATTCTTATATTACAAATATTCTCAAAACTATGATAATTCAGTTCTTAAAGGTAAAACACTTTTCACCTTAACCTTCATATTTAATACAATTTTGTTAATAAAGTAAATCCCAAGAAAAATCATTATTGGCTCAGAAGGGAATTTATATCTGCTGGCATCCGAAACAACTGCCAGCAAAAAATTCTCACCAATAAAACCGATAAATAATAATATGAAAAGAATTACAGGGTGCACAGGAGTAATTACTTTAAATACAATCAAACCAAGATATATCAGGGAAATTATAAAAACAAAAGAAGAAAAAATAAACACGAGAATTTTATAAAATTTAATAAGAAAAACCGGTAATTTATCAAGATTCCGCTCTTCACCATTATTTAATACCAGCCCTGTTGAACTTCTTAAGCTGTTAAATAGCGAAAGAAATCTGAGTTCGTTTATCTCTTTTCTGTTAATCCTTTTTATTTCAGAATAAAAAGAAACAAGTTTCCTGGAAAGTGCGGGCTCAGGCTTTCCTGAATCGATCCCATAATGTTTGCAGAGTTCGGGCACAGAGTGCATATAGATTAGATATCCGCCGTAAATTTTACCAAGTATCTTTTCCCTCCCCTTAAACAAAAAAGAACCTTTATTTACAGGAATACTGTTTTTTCTGTATTCTTCAGAGTACTTCGTAAAAATCTGCAATACTGCCCTGTTTGAATCTGAGACTTCTTCATTCCCTTTAATAGTACTCACAAGAGCATTGCGTGATACAAACAGTGAGCCTCCTGATGGAAAAACTCCATAAAAATCGTTCCTTAAATAATTTCTTAATGCATACCCGTTAAGAACAACAATCAAAGGAAATGAAAAAATAAAAACTTTACCAGTTAACCTTAGCAATTTGCCCTTCCTCCATAAAAGGCCATATAAAATAATATACAGAGGAAAAAGAAAAACAACAGGTAAAATGTTAAATCTGCCAAGACACAAAAAAGACGCGGTTACTCCCGATAGAATCAACAGTCTGTCAGAATCCCTTATCAGTGCTCTGTCAAAATGATAAAGAGTTAGAATGAACAAAAAAAGTGTAAGGATTTCTGTCAAAAGCATGTAACCGTAAAAAATAACTGAAAAATTAAGATAATAGAATAATGTTGAAACCAGAGGAATAAGGCTCTTTTCATAATGATTTTTCAAAATCAGAAAAAATAAATATCCCGAAAAAAATATCATCATGTACTGGATAAAAACCACAAATGATGCCAGCTTTTTTACTTCGAAGTGCGTCACAAAAAAAGATAAAACCCATGGATATAATGGCGACCGGTGGATATAAAAACTTGTATCAGCTTTTTCAGCTATTGCCCTCGCATAATCAATATACACAGGAGCATCTCCATAATTATAAACCGGGGTGAAAATAAGATAGTAAAGAACTGTAAGTAAAATACCTCCAGAAATTATTACTTTCCGGTCATTGATTTTTATATCTACTCCCTTGAAATTCAATTTTATACCCTGCCTCTTATTTTAAATCTTTTTCTTTAATCCCTGCCGGTACCCCTGCAACAACACAATCACTGAAACTCCCGAGAACCAGCGAGTGCATTCCTACAAACACCCTGTCGAGACTTACATTTTCCCTTACAGATGAATTAAGACCCACAAAACAATGATTACCTATCCTTACCTTCGAACCAATGCAGGCATTTGCCGCTATGAAATTGCCATTCCCCAGTACAGTTTCATGCTCAATGGTTACGCCTGAATTAATAATATTGAAATCACCAATAACCACTCCGCTCTGAACTGAGGAATGACTCAACACCACATTTCCCCTGCCCATCACCACACTATCAGCCACATAAGCCAGAGGATGTATAAAACTGGCAAACCTTTCTGCAGGTATTCCGTAGCTCATAAGAAGCTCATACCTTTCTTTCATTTTATCAGGCTTGAAAAGGCTAAAGATGAACGAAAGCGATTTATCTCCGGCAATCCTGCCTATATCCCCTGTCCCCCCCAACACCGGATAACCCGCAACCAGAGTACCAGCCGGGTAAATATCAATAACCACTCCGGCTATCTCTGCATGGTACCCATGACTCTTAATAGCATCCGATATCTGCTCAATAATGTTCCTGGCCGTGCCCTCAGTGCCTATTATAACAAGTTTCTCTTTCAATTGCTACACTATTTTTTGTGCTGTTTTTCCTCACCATCCCTTGAAGCAAGGAGTGAGGAGTGAGGAGGGAGGAGTGAGGGTGTTTCGTAGGTTATTTTTTCTTTTCCTGTTTCTTCCTCATTCCTCATCCCTCATTCCTTGAAGAAAGGCGTGAGAGTTTATTTACACCATTTTTCAGGGTTAGTAATCATAGAAATAAGCATTTTTCTTACTTCATTGTACTCATTTATAAAGTACCTATGTTTTTCTTCAGAAATATATTTACAGTCAAATGAGTAATCAAGCCAGTCTTCCGTTTCGTGTTCTTCTCCCAAAGAATCGGTAAGTTTACTGGTAAATGACCTTA
>JAKPQU010000224.1 GCA_029555925.1 Bacillota bacterium | reverse complement strand
GGAACGTTTATAACAGTTACAGCTTATATCATGCTACTTTACATTATAATTCAATAAAATATACCTGTGCTGCCGTGATATTTTTTTCTCCGGAACACCAGGCAGGCAGACTACTATGTCTAAAGCTAAATAGTATTAAATACTCGTGACGCGTAACGCGTGACGGGAGGATTTACATCTTTTAGCAGGTAACCGATAACTAAGTACCGTAACAGATAAAATGGTATCCGTAAAAAGCTTCTGCCTGGCGGGCTCTGGAGAAGAAAAATTAGTTTTTATATAGAATTAAAAATTAAATAAGGGCTAATTTATTGTCTCTAAAATCATTGCCACCATTTTTTTAGTTTATCTCTGCTGAGCAACAGGTAATCCCTGTGAGGAGAAAATATTTCAAGTGTTATTGTTCCGTCATAACCGGATTTCTTTATTATGTTTATTATGTTTTTCCAGTCTATATTGCCGCACCCCAGAGGCAGGTGATCATCATGTAAGCCTTTATTGTCAGAAAAATGGAGATGAACTATTTTATCAGCCAGTTTACTGAAAAAAGCTTTTGTAAGATTTTTTTCCTGACAGATATTAGCGTGTCCCACGTCAAGATGCATTCCTATATCGGGGATTTCCGAACAAATTTTCTCGAATACTGATGGACTGTCAAAAGGTTTCATAAAATTTTCGACCATAAGGGTCATATTGGCGGCCCTGCATAATTCATTAATGTGTCTGAAAAATTCTATATTCTCTTTTATTTTATCTTCATCCGACATCTGAGGAGCATTATAAGAAGGGTGAATATTCATAAGTTTTATGCCTAATTGAGTGAATATATCTATATAAGTCTTAAATTCATCCATACAGGCTTTTCTTATTGATTTCAGAGGAAAAATAAACGGCAAAAAAGGATTTGTATGGCCTGTTGCTTCAAGATTGAAATGTTCAAGTAATAGCTTGATCTCTTTTACATCAAATTCATAGGCTCCGGGAGGTTCTATGGTGAGATCTATAAAATCAAAACCATTTTCCGAAGTCCACCTGATTTCATCTATTAATTTATGACCTGGGTGATTCAATACACCTGTTTTCATTATCTACATAAAATTAAGCCTTCCTGCCCTATTCAAAGAGTCATGCCGTGGAACGGCATTTAAGTTTTCATTATCTATATAAAATTAAGCCTTCCTGCCTGAGGCACCTCTTTTACTACGGGATTTTTTATTATGTAATCCAGAAGCATATCTCTCTGGAGTTTATGATATTCTATTATATTTTTCAAAAGTCACAGTGAAGTTGCCCTCTGGAAGCACATAATTTGGGTAAATACTTTAGCTTTATACTATCTTCAGAGATTTTCACTTTTTACCTCTCTTTTATGAATAGGGGGAATAGGAATTCCCCCTCTATGGATTATGACAGTTTCGCTAAAATTCTTGCCACTCTGGGATCAGATGCCTGATTTGCCAGAGGATGGGACATATAATAGGAAAGATGAGGCTGGGCTTTTAATTTTGCCACATTCTCTTCTTTCACAAGGTGTTTATCCAGACGATTGATATATTCATCTCTGAATTTCGGTTCTTCGGAAAGTTTTATCTTCTCTTTTATTGACAGGTTCTCGAGATTTGTCATGAGTTTATTGTCTCCGTTTTCAAGACGGAAAAAGGCATGATTGAAGATATTTACGTCATTTCTTCCCGTAGTGAATATAAAAGCCAGAGCATTTGCCATGGTGGCAGGATCGCCTGATTTCAACTGATTATGAAGTTCTTCATTGGAAACATCGGCAGGATTGGAAGAAGCAGGACTTCCTACATATACATGTTGAATGGGAGATTTTGTGATATTTCCCTTTCCGTCTTCTGCTTCTACATAATACTGTATAAGAGTCCCGTCTTTACCTTCCGGGATAGTCGGTTCAAAATTTACCTGATATATATCTGCTTTTGCTTTTGACGGAATAAATACAGGAGGCTTGTTTTCAAGTTCCGGGAAAGGTTTCTTTTCCATAGAAATCTCTTCGCTGAAAGGTTTCACACCGGGTCCTTCGAACATACTGTCTTTCGGAGTATCCACACTTCCGCTGTCATCATAACGATATTTTACTTTTACCGATTTTACATCATTTATGTCATAGACATAGGTAAGAAGATTTACATTACCTTTCGGATTATAGGGATAATGCATTGGCTGAAATACCGTGGGACCTATTTTATCTTCTCCTCCATGGGCATCTATAACCTTTTTTGCATGTTCCAGAGCCTTATTTGCTGCATCGACAGAAGAATAAGACAGTTGATTGTCAGGGCCCCAGTATTCATAGCAGGAAGTTTCTGATATGGTGAGATTATGCCATGCTTTTTCCGTATCATTTCCCTGTCCCGTAGTAATATTTTTAATACTTTCCTGTGTATTGCCTGCCGGCTGGAGACTGTCTGCAGTAAGAACTGCATTCTTTGCCGCCATAATGGAAGCCCATGAGTTATTCTTCGGCGAGTAATAGGTTGTGGCATACTGAGGAGGATCTATCCATTTTGAAAACTGGGGATCACCTAGATTGGCGCCCCACCAGGAACCGTCTTCTACATGTATAACATCTCCTCCTTCGTACTTTTTGACACCATCTGTATCACTTACAAGTTTCGGCGCTTCAGGAGGATATATTTCCAGGTAATCTTCTATGGTGGTAAGGACAACCTTGCCGGGATATCTGGTTGCAATATCTATGGGAACATTTCTGTGGAATTCTCCGCTGTTTGAGCCGTTATTATCTCCGTCCGATGCTAGAAGTACAAGGAGAGGATGAGCAGGGTCAGTATTATATTGCTCGAATTTATTTATTACTTCCTGAATCTTTCCCCCGTCACGATCCTTCTGTATATAAGAAGAAAGGGATCTTTCCTCCGGGACTACCACCATGAGTTCTTCATTTCCTGTGGCAGGATCTATATGTTTTGTATAGTGCGGTCTCAGAGCATCAGGCGATACGAGATGTTTTTTGGCAAGATCATTGGGAAGTGTTTCATAAGCGTGTGTTCCGGGATTTCTCTTATCGCCTTTATTTGGAGGTGCAAGACCGTCGGCAGGATTGTTATAATCTGCATTTGCCCTGTCAAAATGAATATTATCTACTTCTGTCCACTTTATACCGACTTTATTCAGAGCAGGTATCATTCTTTCGGAGAAAGCCATTTCCGGAGGGAAGAAACCTTTAGATATAGGGCCTCCGAAATGTTCCAATACTGCAAGCTGATGCATCTGAATCTGTAACATAATATCCTTATCAAGATTTATGCCCTTATCATGCTGTCCTGTGGCAATCAGTCCCATAAGTGGATGGTGGTAACCAAAATTAACAAAATCAAGTCTTTCATTGCCGAGAGCAGTATCCGTTTCATTCCTTACATTTTTATAGTGATCTCCCCAGTTTTTACCGGGCCACATACCTTTTTCCGCTGTTTTATCCATATTTTCCATAAGGGAACCGGAAAAAGAAACCTGTGTGCCGAAAGAGGGGAAATTTTTATTATTTTTCATTTCATCTATGGGGAAAGCTTCACCGTCTTTGTATACTATTCTTCTGTTATCCGCATCTCCTCCTGCCATAACAACCTGCATATATTCAGGTGTATCGGTAGGATGAACACCGGGACGGTAAACAGGCTGATGATCATGCCAGTGGACTGCTGCAAATATCTTCCCTGCATTTTTCTCTCTGAATTCTTTAATAAAAGCTTCTCTTGCCGGACCTTTCAGGGTTTTAAGCTTTTCATGAACATCTCTCGCATCTTTGAAAGGATCTGCCTGCTCCTGCTTTCTGAGACTTTCAACGGCACTTTTCATTGCTATTTCAGGACTTGAAGTATTTTCTGATCTTATAAAACCATCTTTTATCTGACCCGTTAAATCACCTCCGGAAGATTTTCCAAATTTCACCTGTTGATATGAATTACCGGTACCTGTAAGATTTAATTTATCTATAGAAGACATAATAAGGAACCTCCCTGCGAAAAATTTCTGTTAAACAGACAGATATATTATATTACCTGATAAAGGTAATTTCAATAGAAATATGTTAAAAATATGTTAAATAAAAAAGAGTGAAGAGTGAGTAATATACTATTTTTCACTTTTCACCTTTCACTAATTTCTCTTCTTTTCATCATTCTTACCTGCTATAAAAAGAAATATACAGAAGGAAAGAAGAGCTATAAATATCCAGATAATTCCTATTGGAACGGACAGTTTCTGCCATCCGAGAGACTGTGCTATATAATCTGCATCACTTCCTATATTGGTTCTGCTTATAAGGTCTTCCTTTATATCTATTATGGCATAAAGACAGCTTGTCATGCCGAGGAATTTCATAACAAGATCCAGTACATAGTTACTGGCTTTATAAGAAATAATAATGAGACATATACCGAAGAGGAGAGTAAAAAAGAAACCGAACATATTTCTTACATATAAAATAGAAAGAATTACTAAAAAAGCACCTATAATCATTCCCATGATATTATCATATTTAGTCTTTGCAGCAAGAATGAGAATCAAACCGCCCCAGAATATGCTGCCGAGATATCCGGCAGAGGCGGAAAGGAAAGCATTTCCTCCTCTGAAATAACAGACTCCTCCAACACGATAGTCTATTTCAATTCTGTCTATCTGCCCTCCTGTGATTACTGCTACAAGGCCATGACTGAATTCATGGAGTATGACAACAAATAGTTTTATCGGATATATTAAAGGTGTGTTCCAGAATATAAAAGCAATGAGAAACATAAGAAAGAGTATACCAATGGTTTTAACATCTATAAAATTTAAAAAGGCAGGTGTTTTTTTCTGTTCCATAAGAGTACCTCCTTAAAAAGTAAATTCTAAATAATTATAGCATATTTTTTTACAATAATATTAAAGGGAGAAAAAGATAAAAAAAGAAGTATTATAGAATGAGTGAATAGTGAGCAGTGAATAATGAGTAATGTTCTGTTCTTTTCATTTTTCACTATAACTATTGTTACCACACAGAAAGGTAAAAAATATGATTAATATAAGTAAATTATACTGCGGAGAAAAAAGCAGCGGAGACAGGATAAGATACGGTCAGAAATTTCACGGGATGTCTTCCACTGTAAGTGAAACCATCCCGGCACATGCTTCTGAAAGAAAACCTGTTACAGTATGGAATATTACCAGAACATGTAACCTGAGATGTATTCACTGTTATACGGATTCCCATAACAAAGCATATACAGGCGAACTTACCACAGAAGAAGGAAAAATTCTATTAAAAGACCTGTCAGATTTCAGGGTTCCTGCCATATTGTTTTCCGGCGGAGAACCTCTTATGAGACCTGATCTGTTTGAGCTTGCAGGTTATGCCGCTTCACTGGGTCTCAGACCAACCCTTTCAACAAATGGAACAATGATAACGGAAAGTGTGGCAAAAAAAATAAAAGAATCAGGATTTACCTATGCAGGTATAAGTCTGGACGGTATAGGAGAAGTAAACGACAGGTTTCGTGGCTCTAAAGGTGCATTCAAAGAAGCAGTTAAAGGTTTCAGAAACTGCCAGTCTGAAGGTCAAAAAGTAGGACTCCGTCTTACCCTTACAGGACATAACTATAAAGATCTGGAAAAAATTTTTGATTTTATAGAAGATGAAGGTATAGAGAGGGCATGTTTTTATCATCTTGCCTATTCCGGGAGAGGCCGGAAGATTTCAGGAGATGATCTTTCCCATGGAGAAACAAGAGATGCACTGGATATTATTATAAATAGAACAGAAGATTTTCATAAAAGAGGAATTACAAAGGATATACTCACAGTGGCAAATCATGCAGACGGAATATATGTCTATCTGAAACTTTTAGAAAAAGGGCTTACGGAAAGAGCCGATGAAACGTTAAAACTTCTGTCCTGGAACAGAGGGGGTATGTACAGTTCAGGTGTGGGCATTGCATGTATAGATTTCACGGGAGAAGTTCATGCAGATCAATTCTGGATGCATTACAGTTTCGGCAATGTAAGAAATAAGCCTTTCAGTAACATATGGACGGACACGTCAGACCCTCTCATGGCAGGACTCAAGGACAGAAAAAAATTGATTAAAGGCCGCTGTTCCCGCTGTAAATGGCTGGACATATGCGGTGGTTCAATGAGAGTAAGAGCCGATGTTTTTTACGGAGATCCCTGGGAAGAAGATCCTGCATGTTATCTTACAGATGAAGAAATTTTTCAGTGACCAGTGACCAGTAAGAAATGACAATTAAATAACCGTCTCAAATATATTAAATCGTGACGCGTTACGCGAGGAAAGAGACTATCACTGACCTGAGCATAAGCATATAATAAAAGTTTTTCTCCCGTCACGCGTTACGCGTTACGCGTCACGAGAGCATATATTTATTATTTATGCTCACCTCAGTAATAAATTTCCATTCCTGATAATTATATAAAACTCTTCACTCTTCACCCTTCACCATCTATAAGCGTATTTATTGACTATACTTGAAGTTGTTGCTATACTATATGTATGAATAAAGATAATTTAAAACACTGCCGAACATGCGTTTATAATTGTAACTACCATATAGTATTTTCAACTATACTTTTATGCATAGATAATTGCATAAAAAATTCAGTCAAAATACAAACAATGATAAAATTTTCCCTGGTATTTTCATGATGCAATTGTCTTCAAAATTAAGTATAACAGACATGACCGGAGCGGTCACAACCAAATATGAAAATCAACATCCAGTGAAGGTGTAAACTTCATCATTTTCATATAAATACCGTAAAAAAGTTCTTACGAGAGAAGTTGAAGAATATTTTAAAGATGTAATAATGGAAATAGCAAAAGAAAAAGGTTTTGAAGTATCAGCAATGGAAGCAGTAGAAGAAGATCATATACATATATTTGCTTCAGGTCATCCCAAAATAAGTCCCTGTTATATGGTAAAAATGATAAAGGGTATAAGCGGAAGAAAATTATTTATGAAATTCCCCTGTCTGAAAAGTAAATTATGGGGAGGCCATCTATGGAATCCCTCTTATTACATAGAGACCATAGGAAGCATATCAGATGAAGGTTTTGCCAGCTTAAAGGCACTAGGGTATGAATTCCCCGAAGTTATGCCTGTGGAGGATGCTCTGCCGGCGGAATCAGTTTACACTGAGTCTACGAGGTATCATTCTGAGAAACAGGATGCCCACCAATTGATTGGTGGGTGATTCACTTTTACTCAAGAAGCCTCGCGTCACGCGTCACGCGTCACGCGTTACGAATCAAACAGGGAGGCCCGGTCTGTGTCTTTGTTCTGTAATAATTGTGGTAACGGAAATGAAGAAGGTGCTGAAGTTTGCAGTAATTGTCAGGCACCATTACAGAATTTATTCCCGCCGGGACCACTCAAAGAAGAAACTTTACTTCAAAACCGATATAAAATCCTCACTCATTTAAGAAGCGGAGGTATGGGTTCCGTATATAAAGCTCTGGACATTACATTAAACAGTATATGTGCCATAAAAGAGCTGTCTCCTCCTTCAGGGAACCCTCAGAGACAGAAAGATGCAAAAGAATGGTTCTACAGAGAAGCCAAGATACTGGCAGGACTTGATCATGCAAATCTCCCGAAAGTTTATGATTATTTTGTCACCAATAATCGCTATTATCTGGTAATGAATTTTATAGACGGAGAAGACCTGGAAACAATATTGAAGCAGAAAGGTAATCCGGGTTTACCTGAAGAACATATTATAGAATGGTCAAAACAGATATTGAAAGTCCTGGATTATCTTCACAACCAGAATCCTCCTGTAATATACAGGGATCTGAAACCGGCAAATATCATGCTTCATAAAGATGGCAGGGCAATGCTTATTGATTTCGGTATTGCAAGAACAGTCAATCAGGGCAGTCATACCCAGAAAACTGCCATAGGAACACTCGGTTATATATCTGAAGAGCAATGTCAGGGAGAACCGGAACCACGTTCCGATATATACTCACTGGGGGCTACAATGCATCATCTCCTCACAGGTGATAAACCTCTTCCTTTTAAATTTAAACCTATAAAAAATATCATATCAGGTATATCACCGGAACTGGAACATGTAGTTATGAAAGCATTAAATAATAAGATTGACATGAGATATAAAAATGCAAAAGCCATGCTGGAAGCACTGGAAAAGGTAGAAAAACAGAAAGTCAGTCCGAGATTTACCAGAAAAGTCTGGAACCTTTTAACTTCCAGAAAGGTTATTTTATCTATTTTTATATTTTTTCTCCTCCTTCTCATTATAACAGGAGTGGCTGTATATAATGTATCCAGATTATACAGTTCTGATTGGACATTAAAGGAGAGCGGAACAGAAGAAAATCTGAACAGAGTTTATTTTATAGATCTTAATAACGGATGGATTGCAGGAGACAACGGTATAATTTTGCAGACCGTTGACTCGGGAGAAACATGGAAGAAACAAAAGAGTAACACAAAAGCAGATCTAAAAGGCATTTATTTTGCTGATTCCATGAGGGGATGGGCAGTAGGTAAGAAATGGGAAAAAGGGAAATGTTGCGGAATTATCTTACTTACCAGGGACGGAGGAATTACATGGAAAGAAAAAAAAGGTAAAAATGCGGAACATTTCGAAGAAGTCGATATGATAGATATAAACAATGCCTGGGCATCAGGAGAAACTGGCAGAATATTCCATGTTACATCAGATGGTCTCTGGACAAAATATGATACCGGAGTATCAGGTACATCCAACCAGCTCAGTTTTATCACTCCTCTCGAGGGATGGGTTTCTATACAGGTAAAAACAGGTAAACAGGAATATTCGGCAAGAATACTTCATACAACAGACGGAGGTAACACATGGGAAGGCAGGAATATAGATGAAATTTCTGTAATAACAGGGATAGATTTTATTGATTCTAAGAACGGGTGGATTACGGGATTTGAAACAAAAGAAGCCAGCAGACTGACATGGGCTATTTTTCATACAGCTGACGGAGGTATTAGCTGGAATAAACAGTACAGCGAAAGGTATACATGTCTGTACAATATTCAATTTATAGATAAATACAACGGCTGGATTATGGGTATCGGAAAAGATGCATTATTCGGCCTGGGAATAAGCTATTTCTCTACGACAGACGGAGGGCTGACATGGAAAAAAGAGAATTCCCTCTATCTCACAGGCAGTGATTTTTATTTCGTTGATCCTGCCCACGGATGGTCTGCAGGTAAAAGAGGAAATATATTGAAACATTCACAGTAAAATCGTGATGCGTGATGCGTGACGCGTGGAAATATACATCCTTACACTTTACGCTTTACGCATTACGCTTTACGATTGATTAAATCTAAAATAAGGAATAGGCTATTATGAAACATGTTATACAAAATTATTTAAAAGCTGAAAGATATTTGGAATCTTTACTGAATCTTTCTATAGTAAAAAAAGTGCCCTGCGGTAAAAAACCGGATTATATAGGAGAGAAAACCTATGAGGAATATTTTAAAGATGAAGGAGTTTCAAAAGAAGAAATCCGTAACGGAATGGGATTAAAAAGAATGAAAGCCCTTATGGAAAAACTTCATCATCCCTATAAAAACCTGAAGATTCTTCATATTGCAGGCACAAGCGGCAAAGGTTCGGTGTCTATTATTGCCCATGAAATACTGAAAAATATAGACCTCAGAGTTTCCCTTTACACATCACCACATCTTACCCTTGCTATGGAAAGGATAAAACTGAACAATCATTTTATAGGCTCTGAAGATTTTGTAAGACATCTGAAAACAGTAAAAGAGGCTACAGATGACATGTATGAAAACGATATATACGGCCCTCCTTCCTATCATGAAACAATTTTCTCTACAGCACTGTTATATTTTACGGAACAAAAACCTGATCTGTCAGTAATAGAAACAGGACTGGGATGGGAAAATGATTATACAAAAATACTCCCCTCTTCTCTTGTCTCCGTTATTACAAACATATCTTTTGATCACATGGATTACCTGGGCGACACCCTTTCATCCATTGCATCTCATAAAGCAGATATAATAAGTCCTAAAAGTATCTGTATAACAGGGTGCAGAGATTCTTCACTGCTACAAATAATAGAGGAAAAAGCACTGAAAAAGCATTCTCAGGTAATAGCAACAGACAGAGATTATAATATAGAAGCAATTGATAAAAACACATTTAATTATAAAAGCAGATATAATAAATATAAAGAACTGGAACTTTCACTTCCAGGTGTACATCAGATAGAGAATGCAGGAACAGCCATTGCAGCAGTTGAACAGATATTGCTGATGAACGGCCTGGAACTGGAAGAAAATATACTGAGACATTCTTTAAAAGAAGTGAAAATACCGGGAAGAATTGAAGTTATAAGTAAAAATCCTTATATCATAATAGACGGCGCTCATAATCCTGCAAAAATGGAAGTTCTGAGTAAATCGCTGAAAAATGATTTTTCTTTTGATAAACTTATAATAATACTCGGTGCTATAGAGGGAAAAGATATAAAAGTAATGCTCAAACATATTGTTCCTATGGCGGATCTTATAATAGCAACATTACCAAGGGTGGCGGGAAGAGTCTCGGTAAGCCCCAGACAGATTGTATCAGCCATAAAAGAACTAGGAGGTAAAGCCCTAATCAAACTGGATCCTTTTGATGCGCTGGACTACGGTTTATCCGTGACAGGAGAAAAAGATCTTTTATGTATAACAGGCTCTCTCTATCTGGCAGGTGAATTACGGACTCAATGGGTAAGCAAAGAGGATATTATTACAGAGAGAAACAATAACCAGTGAACAGTTACCAGTTGCCAGTGAGTATATAAAATTATGTCTCACGCATCACGCATTACGCATTACGCTTTACGAGGTTTTCTGTAATACCGAAACGTGTTGATTGTATGATAAGCTGTTTACTGCTTCAACAGAATCTCTGTCTTACGCAGTTCTCTTGCCACATCTCGACCATGTAATCTTATCAGCAGTATTATACCGAGAAAAGCAAGACCTGTGGCAAGATAGAGGCTTATTATTACATTTCCGCAGAATTTTATCAGAAGAGGAGCCATCAAACTTCTTATGCCCATAAGAGTATAGCGGACACCTACATAACTTTTACCTATATTATCATTGCCCGTACTCTGAAGAAGATAATTCATAAATAGTATATCCCAGGCATTCCAGCACATGCCTGCAATAAAAGAAGCCATACAGAGAGGATATATGTTACGTGCCACTATATATAGAAGAGAAATAAATGGCACCATGGAAAGAACTATTTTAAAAGACGAAAAATTGACTCTTCCTACATTAATACGTCCCCATATATACAGGAATATTATACCTCCTGCGGAACTCATAACACTCAGGATTCCTACGGCAGAATTGGAGAGTTTCAATATATCTACCTGAAACAGGGGATATACTCCTATACCTATGAGATTTGCAAGACCTATGATAAATTCTACAGAGTAAAGATAAAGCAGCACAGGGCTTGTAAGAATATTCTTCAAACTCTTTGATACTGCCTTTAATTCATGAAGAGAACTCTCACTGTTTCCATTTATAGAAATAATGGTTAATCTGCTAAAAATCAGGGAAGAAATTACTCCCATCATTCCTCCGACAGGAAAAACCAGCTTATAACTGTAAAACCCTCCCATATCCAGTAATCTTCCTCCCACAGCAGCACCGACCAGGGTGGATATAATAGCAATGACGCGTACATAGCCCATAGCCTGGCTTCTGTAATTATCAGGATAAACACCCTTCATAACAGCACTATAAGGTGAAATAGAAACTGCTTCGCCGAGAAAGTAAAAATAGAATAATATGGTAAGTATAAAAGGATCTTCTATAAAAAATGTGAAAATCAAAATACTTCTTGAAACAACTGTCGGTAGAACACACCATAAAAGTTTATTTCCTCCTGTAGACATATAACCCCAGAAGAGAGTGGTTAGATTTGCTATACATGGCCCCAGAGCAATAAAAGCTACCAGAAGGGGGCTGCCAAGGAGACGCCTCAATATTACACCTGTAAAAGCAATAACCAGTCCCTGCAATAATCCCCAGAACATACCTGCTATGGAATCAATCAGGTAATTTCTTCTCATATGTTCCGGAAACTGATTTATATGAATCATAATTTCTACCTGTACAAAAAGTGAATCACCCACCAATTAATTGGTGGGCATCCTGCTTCTCAGAATGATGCCTTGTAGACTCAGTGTAAACTGATTCCGCCGGCAGAGCATCCTCCACAGGCATAACTTCGGGGAATTCATACCCTAGTGCCTTTAAGCTGGCAAAACCTTCATCTGATATGCTTCCTATGGTCTCTATGTAATAAAAGGGATTCCATAGATAGCCTCCCCATAATTTATTTTTCAGGCCAGGGAATTTCATAAATAATTTTCTTCCGCTTATACCCTTTATCATTTTTACCATATAAGAAGGACTTATTTTCGGATGACCTGAAACAAATATATGTATATGATCTTCTTCTCCTGCTTCCATTGCTGATACTTCAAAACCTTTTTCTTTTGCTATTTCCATTATTACATCTTTTAAATATTCTTCAACTTCTCTCGTAAGAACTTTTTTACGGTATTTTATATGAAAAAGATGAAGTTTGCACCTTCACTGGATGGTGATTTTCATATTTGGTTGTGACCGCTCCGGTCATGTCTGTTAGTCGAAAATACTATATGGTAGTTACAATTATAAACGCATGTTCGGCAGTGTTTTAAATTATCTTTATTCATGTATATAGTATAGCAAAAAAAATCAAGTATAGTCAATAAATACAG
>JAKPQU010000223.1 GCA_029555925.1 Bacillota bacterium | reverse complement strand
GTGTATTTCATAACTTATTAGAAATTAAGTCGTCGTGACGCGTAACGCGTGACGCGTGACGGGTTTAATCCCTGCGCATCACGCATTACGCTTTACGCATTACGAGGTCATTATTTATGGATAGTTATGAAACTAACTATATATTATATTTCACGCATTAAAATCATTTAATAATTTACTATTATCAATTCTTTTATAAGACCTCTTTTTTCAGGATTACTGTTAATTATTCTTCTTGCGTCTACTCTATAAATATGATAGTCTTCATATAACCTGTCAAAAAAATCATTTTCCTTATCTTCATTTTTCGGGTCAGAATTACTTAGCATTAATTTTGCTTTTTTTCCATGCAGTTCTTTATACAATTCCGCAAGTCTTATCTGTTCTTTATCATCGAAAATACATTTACTGTAAGAGGTAAAACTGGCTGTTTCACTGATGGGTTTATAGGGAGGATCAAAATAAACAAAAGAAGTTTCTGAAACTTTTGTTTTTATTTTACTGAAATCGGCAGTTTCTATACTGGCTTTCTTCAGCAAAGATGAAGCTTTCTTTAGATTCTCTTCATCCACAATTTTATGGTTTTTATATCTTCCGAAGGGTACATTAAATCCACCCTGTCTGTTTACTCTGAAGAGTCCGTTGTAACAGGTTCTGTTTAAAAAAATTACCTGTGCTCCCCTCTCTGCCCATAAGGAAGAATATTTTTTATAATTTATCTTATGTCCCTTTAAATTATACTCATTCCTGATTTCATAATAAAATAATTTTCTATTATCTTCATTTAACCTCTTATATTTTTTATCATAGCTATAAAGAAACTCTACAAGTTTATCTACATCTCTTTGAACTACTTTATATGTCAGTATAAGCTCTTTATTAAAATCGCAGAGGAAAGCCTTTTTAAAAGTATATTTTTGAGCTATATAAAAAAACACTGCTCCTCCTCCGAGAAAAGGTTCACAGTAAGTATCAATTTTTCCCTCTTTCAACTGGGAAGGAAAATATTCGTCAAACTTCATAAGAAGCTGCGATTTTCCTCCTGCCCATTTAAGAAAAGGTTTTGCCATGGCTTCCGACATAAAAGTTCCTTTTTAAATTATTATAAGGAGTGAAAGTGAGTAGTGAAAAGTGAATAGTGAGTAATGTCCTTCACTATTCACTTT
Source organism: Bacillota bacterium (assembly GCA_029555925.1). Next base: position 5,517 of record JAKPQU010000223.1, on the reverse strand, counting down.
TCACTTTAATTGAAATACACCTGCAATAACAGATAGATGAAATAATCTATTACTGTAAAATTCAAGCCTTCAATTACATTTCCTTCCTGATAATAATAAGTAATTATTGAGGTAATCATAAATAATACATATATGCTCTCATGACGCGTGACGGGAGGAAAACCTTTATTGCATGTTTATGCTCAGTTCATGCCTGTTGTTATGAAATTAATTATAGTGTATTTCATAACTTATTAGAATTTAAGTCGTTGTGACGCGTAACGGGTTTAATCCCTGCGCATCACGCATTACTCTTTACGCATTACGAGGTCATTATTTATTGAATAATCCATTGATTTCTCGTTATATTTTTGTTAATATAACGAAGATGGATTATGATAACTCTAAAGGAAGAATAAAACAGGTATAAGTCATGAAATTTACCAGCAGAGAAATAGCATTGACAGGAATTCTGGCAGGTCTTAACGGAGCTCTTGAAATTACGCTGGGCAATTATCTCCATGCCCTTCATTTTTTCTTTACAGGTAATGTCATGGTAGGGCTGAATATATGTATTTATATGTGTGCCAGAAAATCAATAGACAGAAAAGGAATAATTCTCATTATAGGATTTATTACGGCTTTTATTAAACTGCTTCTGGGATACAATATAAATGCCGCACTGTTTATATTCCTGGAAGCTCTTATAATAGAAGGTATACTGTTTATAACAGGATTTAATTTAACCGGTAATATTATAGCTTCAATTTCGGTGAATTTACTGATTGTTTTATATAAATTCGGGCTCCTCTGGGTTATGGGAGGAAGTAAAGCATTTACGGCACTTATTGAATTTACCCGTAAATTTGCAAATTATATTCATATAAATAACGAACTCATAATGTTGCCTTTTATACTTCTTCTATTCGTTTATTCCTTATGGGGAATAGCCTTCGGACTGGCGGGGTGGAGACTGATAAATTCTAAAATCTTCTTCAATGGAGCTGCACTCAATAAAACACCTCCGGCAATCCTGTAATTATATTTTATCAGATATGCCGGAGGTGCACAATGACTATTTATTATCAATAATCTTCATTATCACTTCATCGCTATTTCCGCCTATTTCAGGACTGTACATGGCAGAAGCCCTGGCAGGCATTACATGGAATGTCCCCGGTGTCTCTGCCCTTAATCTGTAAGTCACCTTCCTGGTTCCTGCACTGTAATAGGTGCAGAAATAAGCAATCTTCTCATCTCTCAATTCCTTATGGGCATACCAGTAATTCCAGTCAGTATAATTCTCCCTCTGCTTTTCATCATACTCACACCCTGCAGGTTTCGGGTCTTCTATTATTATATATTCATAGTTGGAAGCTCCTGTTATATCAAGCTCCACAAGGATTATATCCTGACTTTTTACTTCTATGGTACCGTTACTGCCCAGTTTTATTTTCTCTTTATCAGGATCTTTTGCCCCCGGTTTCAAGAGATAACAGGTTCTTGTAATCTTAAAGCCTGAATTCAAAGATTTTACATTTTCTTCTTCCGTATAGTATTTCATATATGCCGCATAATAGAGAAGTCCTTTACCTGTCATTTCAAAACGAATCTTATTTTCTCCGTCCAGAAGGCCCCGGTCAAAAGGTATTTCTATCTTTTTACCTTCTTTTCCCACATCTTCTTTCGTAAATTTAACAGTATCCATCTTTGTACCGTTAAGATATACGGTAGCAGTAAAATCAGGGTTCATCTCTTTACTGTTCTTTATATATCCTGTAAGAGCCATGACCGCTGCTGCAGTATCTTTTGTGGAATACCAGCATGAGCCGTTACGGCTTATTGAAAGGTATCTTACTACCTTAGGCAAAAGTTCACTATCAGGTTTTATATTGAGGAGGGCAGTGAGACAATAAGAGGTAGTTTCAACAGTATTATCCGTCCATCCGTGACTTCCAGTCATTCCTGACCAGCAGGCAGTTGTGCCGGAGATTTCGGCAGTTTTTTCAAGCAAATTAACCGCTTCCTTTGCTTCTGTTTTCAATCCGCTTTTATCAAGGGAAATGGCAAGAACAGCTTTCCCGTAACTGTCCAGTTTTTCACGTTTCTCATAAAGCTCCCCGAGCCATTGGTTAACATCTTCCCCTGCTTCTGTCAGGGCAAAAACCATATAGGCTTTCGTATTTAAATTTTCCTCTTTTTTATAATGTTCACGAAGCCAGCCGATACCTGCTTTTAACTTGCTCTCATCGACAGAATAGCCTGCTTCTTTTGCCATTGTAAAACCATAGACAACATAGGCTGTCATATAGGGGTGACTCTCATCGTTTTCCCACCAGCCCCAGCCTCCGTCACTGTGGTGGAAATTATAAAGCCTCTCAAAACCTTTCTTTACCATATCGGGCAGTTCTTTATTCATTTTTTCATTGTATATGTCCAGTTCTCCCAGGGTTTTTGTGACTATCACATTTGGGAGAAATCTGCTCATGGTCTGTTCCACACATCCGTAAGGATATCCCACGAGATAATCAAGGGAAGAAAGCACTGTAGAGGCAAGAGACGGGTCAAGTGTTATTATACATTTTGCAGAGCCTTTTTCCGCATCTTTCGGAAGAGTTATCGTCTCTTCCGCCACATCTTTAGTGACTCCTCCCGAGGCAACATACTGTTCCGTTCCGTGAGGAAGAACGGGTACGGTAAGCTCCACAGCATCAGACTCTTCATCCGTAAGGGCAGTGAGTTTTATCTTAACATCTCCTGTTCTCTTTACTTTTACCTTCCAGTTAACAGATTTCGAACCGCCTGCCGGAATTTTTATCGAGAATTCCTCTTTATCTAAAAGTTCCATTCCGCCGTCTATTTCAAGCTGTGCCGTAACTGATTTTTCACTATTAAGATAATTGTGTATAACACCTGTTATTACAGCTTCATCTCTCTCCGTGTAAAACCTCGTTGTAATGAGTCTTGCAAGCAGGTTCTTAGTGACTGTGACTTTTTTAGTATTTTCGCCGACTTTTGTGTCTCTACTCACTGCCCTGGCCGTGGCTCTCCATGTTGTAAGAGTATCCGGCATGGACACAGGCACTTCTGCAATTCCTTTTTCATCTGTTATTATATTCGGATTGAAGTAGGCCGTATCAGGGAAAAAGGAACGGGTAAAATCGGGCTGCACCTGAGTTTTTCCTGTAGCTTCAGCTTTAGGAGCATCGCCGAGTTCCATTTTCACGCAGGGAGGGCATGGAGGAGGCATGGGGCCTGCATTATAATCACTGAAACCCTCATAATCATTATAATAGTCTCTTCCGTAGATATTTCCGTTAGAATTACAGGTAGAAACCTGATTTTTCTTCAAACCGTAGAAAAATTTCTGTATATTCGGAGTATTATCACTTACAACTGCATAGACAGATTCATCTGCTATCCCCATGGTAATCTGACTCGATACAGGTCTGTTATTCTGATCGGTCGTTTTCAAAATAAATGTTGCCGTATCTCTTGGACGGTATTTCTCTTTATCTGCTTCAACAGACACGTTCAGAAATTTACCTTTTGAAGGGCATACTATCTTTTTTGTCTGATAATAAAAATTTCCTTCATAGAAAAAGCTTACCGTAACATAAAAATTCGGCGTATATTTCTCTGTTATATCCACCTCAAGGGATGCAGTTTTATTCGAGAAATCAACTATTTTCTGGCTGAAAATCTCTTCTCCTTCGACAGATACAAGGGCTTTTACGGGGAAAGGACATACGAGAAAGAATTTACCTTTATCTCCTGTATCATACATATTTTTATCAGGAATTATTTCTATATTCGTAAATCTGTACCAGTTGTAATATCCTCCTCCGTAACAGTAGATATTACCGGTAGATTTTATTTCATTCTTATAAGCATCCAGGCCGTTACATTCAAGCTGATAATATCCGTCTTTCTCAGGGAGGAAGTCATAGTAAGCGATGCCTGTATCATCCGTTTTCAGCTTTACCCTGTCAAGGTCTTTCCATTCCCATTTTTCAAGTTTCTCATTATAAAATTCATATTTCAGATTTAAAGTAATATCGGAGCTGACAGGTTTTCCGTCATAATCTTTTGCCGCAACCTTCACATGAGCTTTATCGCCCGGTTCATAAAAATATTTCTCAGGTGTAACGGTAATGTAATATGCACCTGCCGTTACAAGTGCCCCCGCAGAACCTGTAACTTCTCTGCGGCTTTCATCCGTCATTCTCACAGTGACAGTATAATTTGCATCATAATCCGCCTTTGCTGCATCACAGATAAAAGTGGCTTTACCGTTTTTATCAGTTTTACCTTTTCCCGAAGATATAAATTCCCCTGAATAATTATTGTAGTAAGGCAGAATATCTTCTTCCCACCAGTAATTCCAGAAATAAGGATAATAATAACTTCTGTATATTTCATAGGTATAGTCCGTATCGGGAACGGGGGAACCGAAATAATATTTCACATCCATATTAAATGTCAGTTTTTCTCCCTGAATATAATGTTCTTTCTCAGGTTTTATATTTATCTCAAATTCCGGTTTCCGGTATTCCTGTACCTGAAAAGTACCGTATGCTTTCTGGCCGGAAGGATGAAGACATGTTACCGAATAATTACCCAGTGCAGGTTCTTCTTTAAGGGTAAAATTATCTGACACGGAACCAAAATCATCTGTCTTCAGAGTATTTTTATATACTTCGGAACTCTGGGGATCATAGATGGAAATTTTCACTTCATCTCTTATAAAATCAAGAGAAGAACCTGTTTCCATTCTGAGAATACCTTTAAAATTTACCTTCTGGGCAGGTCGGTAAACAGGTCTGTCCGTATAGATATAACCTTTAAAGGTTTTCGCTTCGACAAAGGGAGAAAGATTTATTTCTGCAGTATCTTCTCCTTTAAAGGCTATTATTTTTATATTATCAGGAGAAACGTTTAAATCCCTGTAATATAATATGGCCCTTCCTTCTTTATCTGTTTTTATTTTTTTTGTCTCTCCTGTAAGATAAACGCTTATGTCCACATTTTCCAGAAGATTGCCTGTTTTATGATCCTGGACAAACAATAAAATAAATTCTTTCGAAGATTTTGCGGACATGGCAATCTGACTTACGCGAAAAGAGCCTGAAGATTTTGCGTTATCTGTGGAACAGATTATATAATAATTCCCTGAAGAAAGAGGAGGAAGTTCAAGACTATGGTAACAGCTCCAGTAACTCGAAGAATAATTTTCCATAGTAACCGCTTCGTCCAGTTCTTCTAAAGGTTTTTCTTTAGCTATAAAATCATCACATTTATCAGAAGATAAATCTGCAGGAATTTTATAGATTTTTATATTTATATCGTCATTGAAATTGCCTTTTTTCCTGAGATTATAAGAATAGAGGCTCAGACTGAGAGGAATTTTTTCTCCCGGATAATGAAGATTGGAAGTAAAATAATGCCCCAGATAATAAGTTTCTGTATCTTCGGCAAGTCCTGCAGTAAAGAGAATAGCTGCTATTAGAAGTATAAAAAACAGACAAAATACGTTTC
>JAKPQU010000222.1 GCA_029555925.1 Bacillota bacterium | reverse complement strand
GTGTATTTCATAACTTATTAGAATTTAAATCGTCGTGACGCGTAACGCGTGACGCGTGACGGGTTTAATCCCTGCGCATCACGCATTACGCTTTACACATTACGAGGTCATTATTTATGGATAGTTATGAAACTAACTATAATTTATTGTCTGTAAAACAAATTAAATAAGGCACATTATTTTTCTTCGTAAGAGCCTGTCAGGCAGAAGCTGATAAATGGTTACTAATTTACCTGGAGCGGTACTTAGATAAACTGTATCTAGATAAATTTTTATCTAAAGCTTTATTTTACACCATTAAAAATGAAAATTCCTTTATCCTTAAATTATGAAAAAACTGGATAAAATTTATTACAGAGATATAATTTATTTTACAGAGGAAAACTATAAAAATACTGTACCTCTCTTTTTTCTGAAAAACAATCTCTGTGAAGTATATACGGAAGAAGATTTCCATAAAGGGTTTCTCATAGTGCCTGCCGGAGAATTAAAAGATCTTTATCTGTCAGGACAGTTAGAGCAGAAGCAACTTAAAGATTTTCTTGTTCAGCTAAAAGATACAAGAACCCTTCTATGTGATATATCGCTTAAGTCCACTGTAATGGATACAGGTATTTTCAGGCATGTAATAAAAAATATAATCTATTCCTTTAAAGACAGACCTTCAAATTTTTTATCTGTCCCCCATGAAGTAAAAAAACTTTCTCCTGAAGACAGAAAATCTTTCGATCTCCTGCCACGTGATGCATCATTTATATTCAAGAATTTTCTTTCTTCAGAAAGGTTTTTAGCCGAAGGAATCTCCTGTGCCATATTCGATAAAAACAGAATCATTTCCTGTGCCGGAACCTATGCCATATCCGACAGATATGCAGATATATGTGTTTATACAGTGCCATGGCGAAGGAGAAAAAGTGGTTCCTATAAATGTGCCACAGCACTTATAAAGGAATTATTTCTTCTGAATAAATGGCCTACCTGGACTGCCGAAGAAAGTCATGAACCTTCCAGAAAACTTGCGGAAAAACTCGGTATGGTACCGGTAGATGAACTGTGTTGTTTTTATTGATTATTTATATCCCCTCAATACATGTAACAGTTCTTGCTCATCCTTACAATTCTTGAAAAGAAGGTCGTTTACTTCTTCAAAAGAAGCTCCTTCAAAGAGAAGCTTTCCCGTCAGTTCTCTTGCGGTATCAAAGGATATGAGTTCATTATGGTGAGCCATGCCTATTTCGGAGGCAAGCCTTGATCTGTGGTCATTTATTTCTATCATTCTCTTATTTTTGGGATTTTTCCCGTTAAAAAGTATTATATTATAATATCCCCCTACACCGAAATTCCTTTCACAGGCAATATTCAGAGCCTTCACCATGGTAAGTGTTCCTTCCAGAGGGTCAATATGTCCTCTTCTTTCGTGAGGAGATTTTCCGGAAAGGAATTCACTCAGATAAAGCTGCATCATATCAGAGCCTGAACCGCCTGCCGCATAGGCTATGTCAACTTCTTCTTTAAACATCTTCCATATGGAGAAATGAAATATGCGAAAACCTGTACTATCGTCATAACCTGCAAGGATCCCTGCATTCATAAAGACTGATTTTGTATCGGGAATAGAGCCTTTCCATGTCATAAATTTCTGGCAGTCTTCAAGTATTTCTTTATCCTTCAGTTCTATTTTCTTTCCGTTTTTCTCATAACTTCCTGCCATATAATCATTACTATCAAATCCGTAGAGACCTTTCATCTGCTGTGATATATGATTATGCTTCATACCTGTAATTATACCGTATACCAGTTCGGACATGTCTTCCATAGTCTTAAATTTTTCAGGAATTTTCCCGTCATTTTTTTCTTTTAAATTTTTATATTCTTCATGAAGTTTTCTGGAAATGGTAAATTTTATTTCATCACCTATCGTGGAAGTGCCTGTGTTTCCATAGGCAGCCACAAGTCCCATTTCATCGATAATTTCCTGAGGTATAATCGGTTTTATTTTATCTGATACGAAGATCTTCATATCTTCAGGATTCCAGCTTCTCTGTTCATCACATATCATAATCCCCGAGTAATCATTAAATCTTAATGCATTTATAGAAGTCATATTTTGCATCCTTTCCAGGTAATTTAGATAAAGATTATTTTATTACTTTGTTTCTATAAAATCAATAGAAAAAAAGTATTTTTTCTGGTAAAATATAGAGAGGAGAAAAATCTATAAATAATCCTCCTGTCACGGGTACGAAAAATTTAAGAAACTGTAAGAGCTTTTGTGTAAACTTACCTTGAAATAAGATTGAAAGAGAGGTTTATACAGAATTTATAACACAGTTTAAAGGCAGGTGAGCTATTTATGGATATAAAGAAATACTCAAACAATTTCCTGATTTTAATATTCCTCACAATTACCCTGTATTTCAGCATAAAAAATTTAGTAGTTTTCCTCGATTTCCACGTCAAAAATTCCTCCTATACATATGTAACCAGATGGGGTTCCTGCGGTTCCGAAGACGGCCAGTTTAAATCCATCACAGTTGCAGTTGATAGTGACTGCAATGTTTATTCAGCAGATCATCTGAATAACAGGATACAGAAATTTGATTCGTCAGGCAAATTTATCAAGAAATGGGGCTCTTACGGCTATGGCAGAGGATTGTTCAATGATCCCAGGGGTATAGCAGTAGATCGTGAAGGCTCAATCTATATAGCAGATACAGGTAATAATCTTATACAAAAATTTGCTCAAAACGGTAATTTCATCACTCAATGGGGAGAAAGAGGGTTTGGGAATGGACAGTTTCTCGGTCCGGAATCAGTTTGCGTGGACAGAGAAGGATATGTTTATGTTTCAGACGGAGGCGGAAAGATCCACCTGTCCTCTATTCACAAATTTACTTCAGAAGGCAAATTTTTATGTAAATGGATAGTTTATTACAACAGAAACAAGATTTATTCTCACCGCCTCAGCGACATATCGGTAGACGGGAATGGAAATATTTATGTTCTCTACTGGAATGAAGTACCTTTCTCAATTCCTTATTACGGAGTAAGCACCTGTATATATAAATTTGACAGAAAAGGAAATTTTCTAAAAAAATGGGAGCCTGAACATGCTTCCGGAAATAACCCCACCGGTATGACACTGGACAGAAAGGGGAATTTATTTATCTGTTATCTTAACAAAAACTTTGTCTATAAATATAACCCTTCAGGAAAATTAATAACAGAACTTATACCGGAAGATGCCAATCAATGGAGGTTCAACCATCCATCCGACATGGCTGTTGACATAAAAGGCAATGTTTATGTAGCTGATTTCAGTAATTATTTTATTCAAAAATATTCTCCTGTGACTGATAATAAAAAATTCTCCGGATACTCTTATATCTGCAGATTTTTTAAATAATTATTTCTTAAAAGGAGGAATATTTGCGGGTTTCCATGAATGATCTTTTAAATATTTAAATACCCCTTCCCTTCCCCGTATCGATTCTACTGCCAGGAAAAGTTCCAGACCTTTCAAGTATTCTTTTTCACTTCTCGGTATAAAAGAATTGCCTTCATAGTAATATCTTACCCATTCGGCAAAACCTTCTGATATAAGAGGATCAAATTCACTTTTCCCTGTATATCTGTAATGCCAGGCATGGCCGTATTCATGAGCCAGAATTCCTTTAAAACAAAGATCTGTTCTTCCCTGATAGAGGGCATATATGATACTCCCTCCCTGCTCATTTACACAGAAACTCGTAGCTTCATATCCTGGATTACCTCCGTAGAGGGCATGCATTTCTCCTATTTCACTTCTGGAAGAAAGAAGTATTATTTCCTGAATTGCCGAAGGCCTCATATTGAGTTCCTGATACAGAGTTATTAAGATTTCATCAAAAGCCATATTTACATTTCTGTCAGAGCCGTATTTCACATAGGTAGAAGGCTGATTCCCGGGAGAATTTATAGAAGAAGTGTAAAGGCCGTTTGAAACTGAAGAATCACAGACAAGTATTGTATCTATTAAACCTTTCTGCGTGGTTGAGCAGAATATGAGCCCGCTGTATGGGGGGCTGTAAGCCTCCGTAGTTCCTCCTATGGATTTAACCTTCTGATATTTTCTCAGTTTCTCTATGGAAGACCCCACGCCGAGCCCAGAGGATGTTCTTATGTCAGGCGTATCTATCCATATATATTTAACATGTTCTCCGTCAAAATCTATTGTAAGAGAATTTAAAAGTTTAATATTATCCAGCTTTATCAGATCCGATCTGGACATACCTGTTTTAAGATAGGCTTTCCCGTTCTGAGTATAGAAGATACCCCCTTTTTTCAGATAATAAGTATTTTTAGACATGCCATAATCTGTGAGGGAAGCTATAAAGGTGAGAAATATAAGTGAACATAAAATTTTTTTACACATAATTTTTTTATTTGTAAAGGGTGAAGAGTGAAGGGTGAAGGGGGAATATCGCCCATCACTATTCACACATCACTCATCACCCTTCACCATTTATTATTTCTCTTTTGCAGTGAATTTACCTTTTATATAAGAAAGAAAGTTACAAAAATATTTGAGGTTATTCTTAAAAAATGAGAGAAATTTATTTGTGTTTTTGCTATTTTCATGGACTTTCAACTTTTTATTTTTTCTCTGTTCTCTCTTTTCTTTCTTTATACTCATAACTGCTTCTATTTCATCATAATACCTCTCCTCGAGGAATTTCAAAGCTTCCTCTTCAGAAACTTTTGTTCTTCTGCATACATAGGTTATCCTTTCCTTCAGCTCGTTCTCTTTCATCATATTTCGCAATGTTTTTCTTTCGTCATAGTCATTTTCTTCCAGAAGTATTTTTGCTTCATCAGGTGAAAATCTGCACAGATTACAGATATGATGTATTTTTTTCCCTTTTTCAGGAGAAACGCCACATTCAATGGAAATACGTTTTATTTTTTCATCCTCTTCCTTCTGAAATTTTCTCCTGTTTTCCTCCATGTATTTATTGCCTATTTCGTTAACGTATTTTTCATATGCTTCGACAAGATATTTCTTATTTTCTTTTTCTGTATATTTTTTACCATCCCGGCTTTTACAGATGGATTTAAAAAAATCGAGGGTTACATCTTCCCATTTATTAGAAAGGGCTTCATTAAAATATATCATGGCTTCTTCATATCTTCCCTTGATAAAAAGGCATCTTGCTTTCAGTATCTGTACTTCAAAATTGTCAGGTTTTTTTATCAGTAACCTGGTACAGTAAAAAATTGCTTCATCATATCTGTCCAGGTCTGTAAGAACAACTGCTTTTTGAAACATCACCTCTTCATCATCAGGATCTATATCCAGAACTTTATCATAGCATTTGAGGGATTCTTCGAATTTTCTCTGAACACCGAAGATAAGACCTTTCTTTGTCATTGCAACCATATCGGCGGGGTCAAGTTCCAGAGCTTTATCACAGCATTTAACGGCTCCTTCATAATCTCCTTCTTTATATAGAAAAATCGCTCTTTCAAGCCACATGTTAGTATCATTACTGTACTGCAGGTCATGGGCAGACTGAATATCAGAATCTTCCTTTTCAAAAGAGAAAGCCTCTTTTGCTTCTTCATCTATAAAAACTTCTTTTCCATTATATCCCGGAGACAGGGGAAGCCCGTCCTTATTTGCTGTTTTTTCGTTTATCAAAGTACCTGCCAATACATCCTGTAAAGGAAGTTTTTTGTTTACATAAAGCCTTAAAGCATTTTTAGAATAAACCAGTAAAAGATCTCTTTCTATATTAAATTTTCTTGTGTCAAAAACCATAAAAAATAATTTTTCTTTAAAAACAACAAGGACTGCAGAATAAAAACCGGCGGTAAATTTTATAATATATTCATGGTTCATTTTATTTTTACTGAAGGCCAGTTTATTCGTCGGAGAAATCAGATGAAATAAAAATTCTTTTTCATCTATAAAAACTAAATTTAAAGCCCATTCTTTAGCCATTGTGACCCTGATCTTTTTTTCCCGGGGATTAAAGTATATTCTGTAATCTCCTGCATTATGATCTAAAAGAACTCTGTCAATATAAGGCCAGCTGTTTTTTTCAAAATCAATACAATTAGTCATAAACTCTTCTATTACTGCGTTTCTTATATCAGATGTTATATCCGGCAACAGGGCAATTTCCGAAGAAATTTCACGAATCTCTTCCCGTGAAAATTCTTTCCATATCTGAGATGATATTTCAGGAGGCATAGATACCATAATTATGGCAGTCTTCTGCCTATCTGTCAGGTTCAGTTTATTTTTACATACCGGAGAAACACTATGGTTCTTTATAAATTCATTTATACAGGCATTTATATTTTTATTTTGTTTCTCTTTTAGAATATAAAGAGCTTCTTTCAATACATCCTTCATGGAAATATAAAATGCTCCTTTTATATTGTTTACGTATAACCGATTAAAACATATTCTATTTTTATTTTATTAGACTCATATTAAAAATTTGTTAATAAAAATTTAAATCTTTGTTAACATTTTATTAGAATTTAATTGATCGTGACGGTTTAATTTCTGGGCATTACGCTTTACGAGGTCATTATTAACGAGTGAATAGTGAGCAATGACCTGTTCTTTTCACCTTTCACTTTTCACTCTAATAACTTATAAAACCAGATAAAAAGCTTATGAAATATAGCTTCGGGCAGTATTTATAAAGGCAGAAGGAATCTAAAAATTTATCTAGAATATATAAGAGCTAATTTTAGTATTTTATTTATAGACAGGGAAATTTGAGAGTGTAAATATATTGTGTAGATTTAATACAGATTTACACAAAATTTATTACACAGTAGGAAATCTCGCGAAATCTAAATTTTATAGACGATGCTCTTTAAAATTTTCCGGTCAGTCACAACTGACTATAATTTAAGAATGGAGTTGTGTGGATGATTACTGCCATGTCAGAAACTACTTATGAAGAAATTTCTCACCTTGATGTAATAGATGAATTGATTAAGAAAAAACCTAAAATAATAAGAGAAGTAGAAGCATTAATAGAGAAATACTCGATGAAACTGGTTTTTAACGGACTGGTGTTCAACCAGGTATGGGAAGATCCGGAGGTGGATAAAAAGGGCTGGAATATAAACAATAATGATATTATAGTAACTATTACATCAGCAGGATGTAATGCCCTGGATTATCTGATCAGTTCACCTGAATTAATATATGCCCTTGATATTAACCCGACACAGAATTATCTTCTCGAATTAAAAATATCTGCCATTAAAAATCTTGATTACGAAGCATTCTGGACTTTTTTCGGAGAAGCAAAATCCAGAAAAAACAGATATAATTATTATAAATATCTCAGAGATGATATATCAGACGAAGCAAAACGTTTCTGGGATAAACAGATCAAATCCTTTCAGAAAGGCTTTTACCGGTGCGGTCATCTGGGACTTGCCCTGAGAGTTCTCAGAACGTACAGCAAATTAATGGTAGGAGGAAGAAGAACTATAGAAGGTATTCTTAATACGGAAAATCAGGAAGAATATTACCTTACAAAAATCAAGCCCCGTATGCTGAGTCCCATAGGTAAATATTTTACAGGAAATCCTTTCCAGCTTTCCTGTATGGGTATTCATAAACATCAGATAGATCTTCTGAAGAAATTCAATTATGTTGATTTCTCATCCTATGTAGAACATATTCTGGATAGTCTTCTCGGAGGAGATATACCGGTAGAAGATAATTATTTCCTCCATATGGTAATAATGGGCCGTTATTTAAACAGAGAAGTTGCGCCGGGATATTTAAGAGAGAAAAATTTCGATATATTGAAAGAAAATATACATAAAATAACCATAAAGAATATGTCTCAATATGATTTCCTTGCCGGAAGGCCTGATAATTCCGTAACAAAATTCAATCTTCTCGACTCGGTAGACTGGATGAAAAAGGATCAATTTATAAATCTCTTCAATGAGATTTACAGAACAGGAACTTCTGAGAGTGTAATCATATTCAGAAGCGGTCTTTATAATTTCGTGTTACCGAAAGAAATAAAAGATAAATTTATATTTGACAAAGAAAAATCCATGATGCTTCATGAACAGGATAGAAGCGGTGTTTACGGAAGCTTTAATATATATTACCTGAACAAATAATGTCAGTGAGTGGTAAGTAGTGAGTAATTTACTATTTATCACTTTTAATTATTAGAGTGAAAAGTGAAAAGTGAAAAGTGAAAAGAACAGGAAATCATTCACTATTCACAACTCACTCTTCACTGATGAATAGTGAGTGTGTAAAATGTCTGATTCTACAATGGAAAATTACTATCGTTTTCATGCGGAGATTTACGATCTGTCACGACCCTTTTTCCTTTTTGACAGGGATAAAACATCGAAAGAACTGGATATAAAAGAGAATGATACAGTGCTTGAAGTAGGTTGCGGAACAGGGGCTAATCTTCGTTATCTGGCTGAAAAGGCAGGTCAGGGAGGACATGTTTACGGCCTGGACTGTTCTGAAAGTATGCTCAAAAAATCCAGAGAGAAAATTGAAAAATACGGATGGACAAATGTTTCTCTTATAAAGGAATATGCGGAAAAATATACTCTCGAAGAGAAAGCGGATTTAATACTTTTCAGCTATTCTCTTACAATGATTCCCGACTGGAAGGCAGCTTTAGACAATGCCATAGAAAATCTTAAAGACAGAGGTAAACTGGTTATTCTGGATTTTTATGTATGGAACAGATGTGAAGCTGTGTTTAATATCTGGAAAAAATGGCTAAATATAAATCATGTAAATATATCAGATGAACCGGTGAAATATTTAAGAGGTAAATCCAGAGATTTTAAACTCCTTGTTTTTCGGGGAGGATATAATTACAGACTGGAAGCTGAATTTTAATTAAATTAAAATCGGGTTTTGGGTTTCGGGGTTCAGGTTCCGGTTTTTTAATCTCCCTGCCCCGGCACCCGGAACCTGAAACCCGGAACCCTCATATGAAACAGTTATTTCTACTTCATTCCTGAGTTTTTGGATGAGATTTTATGAAAGTCACTTTTGTCTTTTTTCTCTTTATTTTTCTGACTTCATTATTTATTTCTTCATGTAAAAATTCTGAATCTTTTGATAAAAAAGACACAATTTTTTTGCCTCTCTATAGAAAAGATATTTCCTTAAACCCTCTTCAGAATTACGACAGAGAATCTATAAAAGTCATAAGATTCCTTTTTGAGCCGCTCTTAGAAGTGAATGGCCATGGTGAAATAATACCGAATATAATTCAGCAGTGGATATGTTCGCCAGACGGACTTATATGGACTTTTAAGCTCAACAGACAGACCGAACATCTGAATATAAATGATATTATTGCAACTATGAACTATCTCAGGGATCGTGAAAAATCTCCTTTTTTTTCTGAAAAACTCGGGTCTGTCAATAAAATCGAAAAAGCAGACGAATACAGTTTTCATGTATTTCTGAATGAACCATATCCGGCTTTTCCGGTCATACTGACTTCTGTCTATCCTGTGACAGAACAGAGTGTAGTCAAAAATTTAAAGAATCCTTCAGGTTACGGCCCTTATATATTAAAGAATTTCAACGACAAAACCATTTATCTTTCAAGAAATGAACATTACCGGGGGAATGCCCCTCATATAAAAAATATATGTTTCCGAATATATGTAAATGAGGAATCTGCATGGCCGGATTTTTTATCAGGTCAGATAGATTTAATGGATAATATTTCCGTCGAACAATATACTGAAATAAAAGACAGGGATTTTGTCTGTTACAATTATCCCGGGCAGAGATTTACCGCTATGGGCTTTAATTTCAAATCCGAACTGTTCCGTGACAGACGGGTCAGAGAAGCTATAAGCTATGCTATTGACCGTGATATAATAGTTACTCATCTGCTCCGCGGCCTCGGTTATATTTCGACAGGACCTGTTAACCCTTTTATGACTGAATGGTATAACAGAGGTGTAAAAAAATATCCCTTTTCTCCGAAAAAATCAGAATTATTGATGAAAGAAGCAGGGTGGCATAAAGGGGAAAGTGGTTTTTTAGAAAAAAGCGGAAAAATATTTTATTTTAAAATTGCAACTAACAAAGGAGACAGACTCCGTGAAAGGGTTGTCACTGTAATTCAGCAGAATCTTCTGCACACAGGTATTGCAGTCGACACGGTTTTTATGGAAAAAAACGAATTTATAAATGCAATCTGTTCAGGTTCTCCTGACAGCTGGTGTATTGATTTTACAGGGGAAGGGATAGATCCGGACAATCTCTTCTATTATTATCATTCTTCTATAGGCCCAGCTCGCGGTAATTACGGTTCTTATTCAAACAAGGAAATAGATAAACTTTTATTTCTCGGCCGGAGGGAATTTGATAAAAAAAAGAGAAGAGATATTTATTATAAAGTGCAATCAATTATAGCAGAGGATTTACCTGCACTGTATCTTTACAGTCCCGATAAACTTGTCACATCAAACAGGAGAATAGAAATACCGAAAGAAACAGACGGAAGATATTTTGATTTTTACTTTGATTTTTATAAATGGAAAATCAGAGAGTGAGTCGTGAATAGTGAGTCGTGAGTAGTGAGGCGTGAGGCGAATAACTTTGCTTAAATTCTAACAGTTTTAAACAGGCCCGGACTACTAAGTACCGTAACAGGTAAAAGGGTATCTGTAAAAAGCTTCTGACTGGCAGGCTCTGGAGAAGAAAAATTAGTTTTTTATATAGGATTAAAAATTAAATAAGGGCTAATTTATTGTCTGTAAAACAAATTAAATAAGACAAATTATTTTTCTTCGTAAGAGCCTGTCAGGCAGAAGCTGATAAATGGTTACTAATTTACCTGTAGCGGTAATAAGAGAAAGGAATGTAACATATGGATAAGAATAATGACAGAATATCTGATTTATTGAAGGAACTTGATAATATTATAAAATCCATTCCTCCGAAACCTGAAAAAAAAACCATTACG
>JAKPQU010000221.1 GCA_029555925.1 Bacillota bacterium | reverse complement strand
CCTGCCTGATGCTCCTCCGAAAAAAATCTAAACTGGAACGTTTATAACAGTTACAGCTTATATCATGCTACTTTACATTATAATTCAATAAAATATACCTGTGCTGCCGTGATATTTTTTTCTCCGGAACACCAGGCAGGTAGACTACTATGTCTAAAGCTAAATAGTATAAATCTCTGTGCAAAACTTCTACACCTCCCTGAACTCCTTCTTTCTATTTCTCAAATAAATAAAAAACTGTGAGATGAGCATCTCACAGTTTTTTATTTATTTGAGAAATTTTAATAATTCACTGATTCGACTTATTGGATTTTATTCCTGCCTCTATGAGAAAAATTTTTTAAAATTTTTCATTTAGATTCTATCCGATCAGATAAGGTCAAAATTTATTCCTTTTTCTCTTCTGTCTTCTCTTCTTTCTTTT
Source organism: Bacillota bacterium (assembly GCA_029555925.1). Next base: position 3,810 of record JAKPQU010000221.1, on the reverse strand, counting down.
CCTCGCCTACTACTCCATCGTGAAGGGCTTTGCCCGTCAGTTCTTTGGGCTGCTCAATGACACCGTCTTTCAATCCTTCGGAAATAGCACTTTCTTCTGCCTTCTCTACTCCCTCTTTTATAACCTTTTCTTCAGCTTTTTCCATGCCTTCTTTTGCTACCTTTTCTTCTATTTTTTCAACACCTTCTCTTGCCGCTTTCTGGGATACAGCCCTGGAACTGCCTTCTGCAGCTTCTTTACTCAACACTTTCCCTATCCCTTTTTCCGCTCCTTTTACCATTACATCTGTTCCCGCACCGACTACTCCGCCTATAAGTCCTCCTGCCACTGTTTCAGTGGCAACCTTTCCCAGGCCTTCACCAAAACCTTCTTTCCAGGTCTTTTCTTCTATGGCAGTTTCAAACCCTTTATTTACTGCCGTAGATATGCCATCATCTATAGCTACTTTGGCTACATCTTTAATGCCTTCTTTTGCTATACCTCCTGCAAGTTTTGCTCCTGCTGCACCTCCCAGCACATTCATTGCACCTTCCACTGCACCTTTACTGAAATCTTTTAAGCCGTCAGTGCCGAAAGCATCATAGTTATCTCCTTTAACTGCTTTGTTTATGCCTACCTTCATACCTGCACAGCCAAGTGTTGAGCCTATTAACCATGGGACTGCCACACTTGCTCCTGCTCCTGCCGTGCCGACTGTGACAACTACGGCAGCAGTTACGGACGCTGCCGTAGATAATCCTTCTGCTACATTATCTTTCGCTTCCTGATAGGCTTCTATAGAGCTTTCCACTCTTTTTTCAGAACGTTCCAGTTTCTTCAATGATGCCTCATCCACTGTGCCTCCCTTTGCAATTTCCCTCTGGGTCTGACGCACTTCTCTCGCAGCATCGTCCAGGTTACGGCCTTCATCTCCGAATCCATCCATAATAGTGTTGCTTACACCGTTCCAGAATGTTCCTCCGTCTCTTTCTCTTGTCAGTTTATCTTCTAACTGTTCTCTTCTTTCTTCAAGGGTTTTCGGCTCTTTCTGAAGCATATCATAGGCTTTGTTGTAGTCACCGGTGCTTAAATCTCCCTTGAGGTCAGACAGGAGATCTGTACCGTATTTTTCTCTGTACTCTTTTATAAGAGCATCTTTTTCTTTATCGTTTTTACATTCACCCAGGGTTTTCATGATGGCGTCTTCATCTGTTCCTGCTCCCTGTATGGCAAGGTGTAGGTCTTCTACAGAAGTCGTTTTACCTTTTTCCAGAAGGATTTTAGCCCTTTCTAAATCTGAACCGCTCGTTTCTCCTTCCAGCCTGTCCATAAAGGCCTTATCACCGAGGAGTTTCTTTCTTTCTTCCGGAGTGGCCTCTTTTATGGCATTGAATAAACCGTCTTCGTCAGTTCCTGCACCTTTCATGGAGAGATCCAGTTTCTGTTCCGTCGATAGTTTACCCTGTTTTAAGAGTAATTCTGCTTTTTCAAGGTCTGTACCGCTCAGTTCTTCTCTTAAATTCATCATGAATTTTTCATCTTTCATGAGGGCTTTTCTTTCATCTTCAGTAGCACCCTGCAGCGCATTAAATACTCCGGCTTCATCAGTTCCTGCACCGCTCATGGCATCTTCGAGTTTTGTTCTTGCAGGTAATTTGCCGTCTTTGAAGATGGTATTTATTCTGCCCATTTCTTCATCATTTAGTTCATCCTTCAGTTTTTCCATCATTTTCGGATCGTTCATAATGGCTTTTCTTTCTTCCGGGGTTGCTTTTTCAAGGGCTTCGTAAATAGCTTTTTCGTCTGTTCCCGCACCTGCCATGGCTATCTCCAGTTTGTCTGTCGTGGAAAGTTTCCCGTCTTTACTGTTCAGAAGGGCCATAGCCCGTGCTTTATCTTCTCCGCTGAGTTCATCGTTCAGTCTTTCAATAAGAGCTTTATCTTTACTCAATTTTGCTCTTTCTTCGGGGCTGGCTTTTTGGAGGGCCTCAAAAATACCTTTCTCATCTGTTCCTGCTCCTGACATGGCTACATCCAGTTTCCCTGCCGTATCCAGTTTCCCCTTAGCCAGGAGATTTTTCGCCTTTGCCAGGTCTGAACCGCTCAGATCTCCTTCAAGGTCTTTCATCAGATCTACGCCATATTTGTCCTTATATTCTTTTACCAGGGCCTTTCTTTCATCGTCTGTTTTGCCTTCAAGGGTTCTGAATATGGATTTTTCATCTGTCCCAAGACCTTCCATTGCTCTGTGTAATTTCGCCGAATCGCTTTCTTTGCCGTTTTTCAGATATTCCATGGCTATGTCTCTGTCGGAACCGAATAAATTGTTCTTGAGATCACTTTCCAGCTCGCGGCCTGTTTTACTCTTATAGGCTTCCTGATAGGCCTTTCTTTCTTCAGGAGATTTTCCGTAGAGACTGTCAAGAAGGGCCCTTCTTTCTTCGCTGCCTCCTGTTTTGACTGCTTCCATGTCTATACTGACCCTGTCTGCAATAAATTCACCTTTTCTCTTTATCAGATCTGCTTCTCTGGCTTTCGGATCTGTTATATTCATATCAGGCTGTGGTTCACCCTTCATAAGTAGTTCTGTCTTTTTAAGATCTGTGCCGCTGAGCTCACTTTTCAGATCTTCAGTAAGATCTTTCCCGTATCTCTGTTTATACTCGGCTTTCATATCCGATATTTCTTTAGGGCTTTTCCCTTCCAGGCTCCTTATGATTGCCCCTTCGTCTGTTCCTGCTCCTGCCATGGCCTGCCTGAGTTTATCTGCATCTCCTATTTTTCCGCTGTCCAGGAGAGCTTTGGCTTTATCCCATTCACTGCCGCTCATTTCACTTTTGATTTCACTTTCCAGATCTTTTCCGTATTTCTGTTTGTATGCCTCTTTGAGGGCCTTTCTCTGTTCCGGGCTTTTGCCTTTAAGAACATTGAATATGGCATCTTCATCTGTGCCCCAGCCGTCCATAGCTTTATTTAAAACTTTTACATCTCCCGATGGATCATATTTTGGTTCTTCTTTTTTCTGCTGTGCTTCCTGTCCCTGCTTCTGTTCTCCCGGCTGCTCTGTTTTCTTTACATCCTGCCCCTGTTTCTGACCTGTAACTTCCTTGTTCTGTGATGTACTTCCTCCTGTAACCTGTTTCGAAGCACCTGCTTGAACTTTTACAAATTGCTGGGATTTTACAGGATTACTTTCAGGTTTTTTAGTGTCTTCTTTTTTTACATCATCGAGTTTCTGTAAGTCAGCCTGTCCCGGTGCCGATGTTTTTCCTGCATCCTGAGCCTTTTTAGGGGCTATCTTTAATGTCTGACCTTCTTTTACCATATTGGGGTCTTTAAGATTATTTTCTTTTGCTACCTTGTCAACTAATTTATTTTCTACAATCTCTTTCGGTGTATATCCTGCTTTTATAAGAGCGTTCCATACACAATTGCTTTTATTACTTCCTTTTGACCATTTCTCTATTTTTACTGATGAATGAGAAGACCCGGAAACTTCCATTGACATATTAATCACCTCTATAAAAAATTATAAACCCTGTTTAATATATACCGACAAAAAAATTAAAGTAAAGGTTTATGTGAAAATTTATATGAGAATCGTGACCGGTAATAAGTAATGCGTGATGGGACATCAAATTCTCATTGTGCCGGTAAAAATACTGCATGATATAACCGGCAACTCCTGTATATAGTTAGTTTCATAACTATCCATAAATAATGACCTCGTAATGTGTAAAGCGTAATGCGTGATGCGCAGGGATTAAACCCGTCACGCGTCACGCGTTACGCGTCACGACGATTTAAATTCTAATAAGTTATGAAATACAC
>JAKPQU010000220.1 GCA_029555925.1 Bacillota bacterium | reverse complement strand
TAGATATCTACCTGGGATGTAGCACCTTCTCTTTTGTATTCTTTCTCTAATGGTTCATGGACTATTCTTTTTACTGTTCTTCGGTCACAGCACATTTCTCTTGCTATCTCCGCATATTTCTTTCCACGTTTCCATAAAGCTTTTATTGCACTTCGATCCATAAAATTATACATCTCCTTCACTCCCCAATTACTTTTTAATTGGGATATTATTCTACTAAATTTACATTTTTCTCTTTTTGTATATACGCTAGATGTACATTTTTCGACCGGATTCGATGTGCATTTTTATATTGGATTTTACAGTCTGGACGGTATACCTTCATATACAGGTATTGTTGTTTCCTGAGTTGTTTCCAGAGATGGTTCCTGAAATTTTCTTGTAATATTTTTTTCTGTCTCCTGTGTTAACTGATTATTTTGGTAATGAACTTCTATTTTTTCCTCGTAATAATTTCTGCGGAGAAGAGTCTTCATTATTTCGTTATGGAGAGAAAATCCGCAGTTCATACAAATATCATCACCATCCCGATTTTTTTCCTTACATCCAGGACATGTTATGTTTTTTATTGCATCAATCACACGATAGGTATTCCCATCATAAATTTCTAAGATTCTCCGTCCTTCTTCATCACTGCAATTTAATCTCTCTTTCAGAGAGAATATTTTACTTTCTATTTCCTTTGCCTTATTTTTATTAATACTCTTTAGAGTTATTGCAATAAAAATAAAAACTACAATAATAATTGCTATATGAGTAAAACATAAAAAGCCTCCTATTGCTTCATCTCCTTTTACAATCTTCAGGTAAGCTTGATTATTTAGCCAGGGATATCACATAGCATATATTTTCCCTGCTGGTTTTTAGATTTCTCAATAGACCTTTTACAATATATAACCATGATAGGATTATAAATCTCTAGATTTAAAATCTATAGATTTATGATTTATATAATTAAATTGTATAGGAAGTGATTACTGCTCCAGCAATCACTTCCTATACATAATAACAGTAGAAATTATGAAATTCAATATAGAATTATATTATTCTATGCCTGTGCTATCCTTAAAGAGTTAATCTCTTCTTCCGTATAAAATTTCTTCAATGCAAGAAGCCTTGCATATCCGTCATGAAATCCTTCATGTTTAAATCTTTGAAATTCTTCTTTTACGTCTTCCCTGCTTTCTGCAATATTTTTAATTTTATATCCAATAGTTCTTTCATATCTGCCTATATCTCTAATTGCCTTCCTGACTAAATCCCTTTCATATTCTTCTTTACTCATAACAATCGGTCTGCCGGAAGGCGGTAAAGATAGATTAACATCAACACTCTGATCTTCCCATAATTCGAGAAAATTCTTTTTATATTCTTCCATGTTACTTTCACCTGATAATGGATCTATAAAAGCCATAACACTTGTTTCCTGATTTTGTCTCAGTCCTGTATGGGTAAGGTTTGTGCTTCCCGTAAATATAACCTTATCGCTTACAATCATTTTGGAATGAAGTTTTCTGTCATGATTTTCCCCTGTCCCGTCAAGACGTGCGAATTTTACCGGGATTCCGGCATTTTTTAACAGAATATAGCTGTCAATATTATTGGCCGGCATCTCAGAAGGTTCGAGTATTATCCTTATGTCAAAATTTTTCCCGGATTTTTCCATGGTTTTTTTCTTTTCTATAATAACTTCTGCAAGATCGGGACCGAGACAGAAAGAAGGTATATAGAGAAATTCTTCTGCACTGTTTATGGCGTAAATTACAAGGGATTGGAGTTCTTCATGACCTGTTCCGACCGTCAGTGTCTGATTACCTGCAACACCTCCTTCTGGGAGTGTTATATCTTTCAGATAAGCCAGATTCTCATTTGAATTCATTTTATTAAAAGATTCGTCGAGTTTTTTATATAAACAGCTTCGTCCTTTCTCTGTCAGGGCTGCGTAAAAATCTTCCTTTTCATTCATAAGGTTTGCCATTAAAGGTGTATCTGAAATATAGGGAGAGCTATTTGCCTCTTTAAATTCCCCGTAAGCTTCAGGATTAAGGCCTGCTTTTTTATATTCTTCAAATATTCTTATGACTCTGTCAAAGAAATTCGGGGCATTTTCTATATATTTCCGACTTTCTGCCGGAAGAAGCAATATGAGGAAATTGCAAAACTGAGAAGGAGTAAGCAAAAACCTGTATTTTATCGGTTCCCCTGTTAGTCCGTCTGTTATGTATCCATTTTTGAGCAGGTCTATATCATTGCCGAATATATCTCTCATTGTTCTTCCTGCCGAATTTATTATATGTTCCTGGAACCTGGCAGTAAGTTCTTTTGCTGCAGGGCCTTCTACGGTCATGGCATAATCTGCATTTTCACCGGAACCTTTATCACAGTTCATACCTCCGATGAGAACTTTCTCTCCGACACGGAGAAATTTTCTGTGCATTAAATTTTTTATAGAGTCTTTTTTGGCCACAGTAAAGGCAAAATTGCTTCCTTCTGTTTCTTCCTGGAGAGATGTAAGGTTAGTAAGGCAGTTAAGATATTCAGATACGTCTCTGTTATTGTAGCAGTTCCCTGGTTTCATTCCTGTTCCCGGATCTATTATGACTCTTATTTTATGGCCGTTTTTTGCTGCTTTCTTTAATTTATTATATATATCTTTATGTCCAAGAAGATAATATTCCACATCTATTTCCACGGGAGGAGTTCCTTCTTTTATATCAAGCATCCTGTTCATTTCTTTCCAGATTTCCTCTCCTTCAAGGGTATTTATGGTGTTACCTTTAATTTTTATGGGACTCTCATTATTTGATAATTCTGTATATATCTTTCCTATTTTATCCATTTCTTCAGTTGAAATATCAAAATTTACCTTTTTATAATAGTTACTTACTTCTTTCGGCAGAGGGGAAATGTAATGTTGTATTTTTTTCAGTCTGAGACTCCTTATCTCAGAAGTGATATATTTTATGTTGTATTTAAGGCCGGACATTTTTTCATGAATTTTCTGCAATTCATCACCACAGATGTTATATTCATGAAGTGATCTGTGAATATCTTCAATTGATGAAAGGTTATTTTCTAGACATCTGAGTTCTACTTCTTTTTGAGCTAACAGGTGATCATCAGGTATCTTTAAAACATCTTTTTCCTGTAAAATGTTATTTACTGGTTCTTTTTTGCTGTCAGACATTAATCCTGAAAGAATTACCATGTCGTCTGCAAAAAAGTTGTTATCCTCTCTTTTCTTTGTTGAGAATGGTGTTGTAATAAAGCTGTTGTTAGAAATTGTTTTTATCATTTAAATTACCTCCTTAAAAATATGTACGTCTTATATTCAGAATATAACAGGCAGGAATAAAACATTGTGGTAACATTACGGTAACAGAGCAATAATTTTTCACATATACATAAAAAAATCTTTCTGATATAATAATCTTCGCATAATGTGCCATAGATCACGAAAAATTGTGTTATAAACAGGGAGGTTGAAAAAATGACCGGAAAAAATATAAAATGTAATAATTGCGGTGCTTCTCTGGATATACCGGAAGGTTTCAACAGTGTTTACTGTGCTTACTGTAACAGCCAGAACTTTGTTACAGATGTTATGGAAATCCCCGGTGTTACAGTCCTATGTCTTTCCTGCAACACAAAGAATAAAGATGAAATGCTTTTCTGCAGCAGATGCGGTTCTAAATTACAGACTAAATGCCTTTATTGCGGAGAAAATCACCCTGTGAATAAAAAGTTCTGTCCGAAAACAGGCAATGAAATTATCCATGAAGTCCATAGAAATTATCTGGTAAATATAAGAATGATTTTTATTCCCGGCGGAATTTTTAATATGGGGAGCAGCAAAAAAGATAATGAATTACCTGTACATGCCGTTACGGTGAATAATTTCTTTATGAGCAATTACACTGTAACAAATGCAGATTACTGTGAATTTTTAAATTCTGTGGGAAACCAGCCGGAAATGAAATCCCAGTGGATTAAATTAGAAAAAAACGAATATTCCGGCATTGTGAAAGATGAAATTTTTACTGTGAAACCCGGTTATGAGAAAAGACCTGCCGTGTATGTTACATGGTTCGGTGCAGTGGCCTACTGTAACTGGCTTTCAGACAAAGAAGGTTTTAACAGATGTTATGGTGATATAAATCACAGAGGGAATGCAGATTTAACGAAAAGCGGATACAGGCTTCCCACTGAAGCGGAATGGGAATATGCCTGCAGGGCAGGAACAACTACCGATTATTACTGGGGAGATACGGTAAATGACAGTTTCTGCTGGTATGGAGGCAACTCGGCCAATAATCATCATGATGTGGGGATAGCAGGAGGAAACGGAAGACCAAATAACTTCGGTCTTTTTGATATGAGTGGAAATGTATGGCAGTGGTGCAGTGACTGGTATGGCGGTTATCCTTCCGGCCATGTTGTTAACCCCACCGGTTCTTCTTCGGGAGTCCGCAGGGTTGTAAGGGGAGGCAGCTGGAAACAGGACGGAGCCTTATGCCGTTCTTCAGTAAGAAGCGATTGGCCGCCAAATATGGGAAGTAATATCGTAGGTTTTCGTATTGCAAGAAGCCATCACAGTAATCAGTGAGCAGTGACCGGTGACCAGTGACTGATAATCAGTGTTCGATTACCGGTGATTATAAAGGTTCATCGGGTAAACCTCGCGTCACGCGTTACGACCCGTGCATAAAAATTATTTCCATAGAGGAATTTTTGTTTTCTCGAAATGACATGCCACAAAATGGGGCTGAGATTTTTCCTGCGATATCTGTTCAGGATTTTTTTCCATACAGATTTCTTCCGAGTAAGGACATCGAGGATTAAAAGGACACCCCGGAGGAGGATCTGTAGGATCAGGCATATCAAGACTCTTCAGGGGAAGTTCTTTTTTTATTTTCGCTTTCTTAGGATCTGGAGGAGGAAGAGCGGAAAGAAGTGCCTGAAGATAGGGATGTCTCGGGTTATCAATTACTTCCCCTACATCTCCTTCTTCTACGATATGACCTAAATACATGACGATAATTTTTCCGCCTTTCCCGAAATAACGGGCAGTGGCAAGATCATGGGTAATATAGAGAAAAGCTATACCATGGTCTTCATTTAATTTCCTCATTAAATCCAGTATGGCAATACGAAGTGATGAATCTACTCCTGATACTGGCTCATCTGTAATAATTAATTTCGGTTTCAATATGGTAGCTCTTGCAATGGAAACTCTCTGACGCTGCCCCCCGCTTAGCTGAAAGGGATATTTATTTGCAAAATAATCTGCCGGTGTAAGGCCCACACCGTTAAGAAGATCTATTACTTTTTTATGTGCTTCCGAAGAATTTTCTGCAATTCTGTGAAAAAGGAAGGGATCACTTAATATCTGATCTATAGTTTTTACAGGATTTAAACTTGCGTAGGAATCCTGGTGTACTACCTGAACCATGAGACGATATTCTTTTGACCATTTAAATTTTGGCCCCCATATATCGGTTCCGTTAAATAACACTTTACCGGAAGAAGGTTTTTGCACGCCGAGACAGATTTTTCCTATAGTGCTTTTACCGCATCCGCTCTCCCCTACTACTGTTACTATTTCTCTTTCATTGATGGACATATTGACATCGACTGATGCACGGAGGGTTTTACCGTTACCTGTATCAAAGTTCATAAAAATATTTTTCAGAGCCACTACAGGTGTCATTATATGTTACCTCCTTTATGACAGGCCACGAAATGTCCTCCTCCCAGGTCTGAAAATTCCGGCTCTTTCTCCTTACAGATCTGTTCCGCATAATCACATCTGGGATGAAAGACACATCCCGGAGGTTTATTTATAAGATCAGGAGTCTGGCCTTTTACAGGTTTACGTTTTATCGTATCCCCTTCAATAGAAGGAATGGAGTTGAGGAGTCCCGTTGTATAAGGATGAAGGGGCCTGTCAAAAAGAACATCTGCATCACAGAGTTCAAAAATTTTTCCTGCATACATAACCCCTATGGTATCTGCAAGTTTTGCCACTGCGCTCATATCATGGGTTATAAAGATCATAGTCTGGCCGGTTTTTTCATGTATTTCTTTTAAAATATCAAAAATATAGGACTGGGTGATTACGTCAAGAGCAGTGGTCGGCTCGTCCAGTATGATAAACTCGGGTTTTAAAATCATGGACATGGCGATTATTACCCTCTGTCTCATACCGCCGCTCAGTTCATGAGGGAAAGCATTCAAAACTCTTTTTGGTTCGAGCCTTACCATGCTGAGTAATTCCTGCAGTCTTTCACGATATTCTTCACTGCCGGGATTTTCGCCATGATCCGTTACCGTATCGAATATCTGTGATTTTATACGTACAGTGGGATTCATGGCATTCTGAGCAGCCTGGAAAACCATGGAAGCTTTTCGCCATCTGAAGTTCCTGACTTCATGAGGTGACATCTTTAAAATATCTTTTCCCTCAAATAAGATTTTACTTTCAGGAGAGATTTTTCCGTTAGGTGCGAGTATTCTGAGGACTGCCCCTGTAATTGTGCTTTTTCCGCTTCCCGATTCTCCTATAAGGGCAGTAATTTTGCCTTTTTTTACATCAAAGGTTACCCCGTCGACAGATTTCACAAGGCCTTCACGGACCTGGTAATCTACCCTTACATTTTTAAATTTTATACACGAATTATTATTTATTTCAGATATTTTTTGAAATTCATTCATTATCTTTTACTCAAAGAATTATATTGATAGAGTGCTTCAACCGGTCATTGACATATCAGGTTCTTTTTTATTATTATAATAACTTCCTTCAGGTAACAACAATATTCTATAAGAAAAATGAAAAAACCTCTAATAAACATTTTGTTAAGATAATTTTAACTTAACTTGATCCACTGCAGATTTATCTGCCGAAAAAGCTATCAGAGAAATTTTTGAATATATTGAGGCCGGTCATGAATATAGTTAGTTTCATAACTATCCATAAATAATGACCTCGTAATGCGTAATGCGTAATGTGTGATGCGCAGGGATTAAACCCGTCACGCGTCACGCGTTACGCGTCACGACGACTTAAATTCTAATAAGTTATGAAATACACTATAACCTGATAAGACAGGGCGTGAATATAACTATGGAGTTAAATTCAGGACTCATATG
>JAKPQU010000218.1 GCA_029555925.1 Bacillota bacterium | reverse complement strand
GTGTATTTCATAACTTATTAGAATTTAAGTCGTCGTGACGCGTAACGCGTGACGCGTGACGGGTTTAATCCCTGCGCATCACGCATTACGCTTTACGCATTACGAGGTCATTATTTATGGATAGTTATGAAACTAACTATAAGAAGTTAAATCTGAGATACCTGGAAGAACAAATTTAACAGAAAGAGGATTATTTGTTTTCGGAAGGGATTGGCTGCTGAAATTCCATATGTATTATCCAGGCAAAGGAGTATGAAAGAATTTTATTTATAATTTGCTATTTTTTTTAAATAATTCTATAATAATTCATATATTTAAATAATCCATAGATAATCCTCCCGTCACGCGTCACGCGTCACGAAAACAATCAGTCCATAACATTATATTTTATATTCATAGCAGAAGGGAAGAGATAAATATGGAGTTAAGAAAATTTGTTGCTCCTGAATTCATTTTCGGAGAAGGAGCAAGATTACACGCAGGCAGATATGCCAGACATTTAGGCGCCAGAAAGATTTTACTTGTAACAGATAAAGGTGTAATTACTGCAGGATGGGCAGAAGAAATAGCTCAGTGCCTCAAAAAAGAAGGTCTGTCATGCGAGATTTTTTCTGACATAAGTCCAAACCCACGGGCAGAAGAAGTTATGAAGGGAGCAGAAATATACAGGAATGAAGGATGTAATTTTATAGTATCTGTAGGAGGAGGCAGTCCTATGGACTGTGCCAAAGGTATCGGCATAGTCTCTTCCAATAAAGAGCATGTCCTTCACTTCGAAGGTGTTGATATGGTGTCAAACCCCTGTCCTCCACTCATATGTATCCCCACTACTGCAGGGACATCTGCAGATGTCTCACAGTTCGCCATCATTACAGACAGGGAAAGAAAGGTAAAAATAGCTATTATCAGTAAAGCAGTTGTTCCTGATATAGCACTGATAGATCCTGTCACACTGACAACTATGGATTCATATCTCACTGCCTGTACCGGCATGGACGCCCTGTGTCATGCAATAGAAGCATATGTATCCAACGCCAGTTCACCTGTTACAGATCTCAATGCACTTGAAGCAATAAGGCTGATAACAGAAAATTTGATAGAATCACTAAATAATCCCATGTCCATGAAATACAGAAATAATATGATGCTGGCCAGCCTCCTTGCAGGACTCGCCTTTTCCAATGCAAGCCTGGGAGCAGTCCATGCCATGGCACACAGTCTAGGAGGATTCCTGGATTTTCCCCATGGAGAAGCGAATGCTATTCTATTAAGCTATGTAATATCCCATAATTATGATGTAGCTTCTGAACGCTATGACAGGATAGGAGAAGCAATGAAACTTAAATTAAATGGTGACAAAAAAAAATCTATCTGTAAAAAAATAGTACAGTTACGAACTGAAGCAGGCATTACTTCCACACTGGGGCAAAAAGGTATGAAGAAAAGTGATATTCCACAGCTGGCTTATAATGCCATAAGAGATGCATGTATAGTAACAAATCCTAAAAAAGCTAAACAAAAGGATATAGAAACAATTTATGAACAGGCCTTATGATGACGAAAATAAATATGAATCTCTTCGTGAAAGAATTATAGGACTCGGTGAACATTCCATAAGAAAAAGCTATTACCCTGAACTTCAGGAAAGACTGGCAGAACTGGAAAAATTCCGTTCCCTTCTGGATCAGAGCAATGATGCCATATTTCTTGTACAGATACCTTCCGGTATACTTATGGATGTAAATGAATCTGCCTGCAGTCAGCTTGGATATAAAAAAGATGATCTTCTGAAGAAACCTTTTGGAAATATTACAGATGATGAAAGAATAAAAAAATTACTGGAAAATGAAAAAATCATAGATGAAGAAAGACAGATATTAAAGATAATAATGAAGAAAAGCAACAGTCACGATTTACCGGTAGAAATGACAGTAAGGATTGTTAATTTCAACAGCATATTCTATGCCGTTATAGTAGCAAGAGATATAACGGAAAGAATAAAAGCAGAAGAAGAAAAGAAAAAACTTCAAAAGCAGGTTCTTCATGCTCAAAAACTTGAAAGCCTCGGTATTCTTGCAGGAGGTATAGCCCATGACTTTAATAATATCCTGGCAGGTATCCTGGGACATGTCGAGCTTGCTCTGAGAGACATGTCTGCAGAATCAGTTTTAAGAAACAGGCTGGAACAGATTCGCACTTCTTCAATAAGAGCATCTGAACTGACCGGGCAGATGCTTGCTTACGCAGGACTCGGCAAATTTTCAATTCAACCTGCAAATCTTTCAAGCCTGGCAGAGGATACAGGAAAATTGATGGAACTATCCATTCCTAAAAAACATATATTAAAATATAATTTTCATGAAAATCTCCCACTCTGCTACTGTGACATATCACAGTTACGTCAGGTAATTATGAACCTGATAATAAATGCCTCGGAAGCTATAGGTGAAAAAGACGGAATAATTACAATAACTACAGGAACAATGAAATGTGACACAGCTTATTTAGCTGAAAGTTATCTTCATGAAAATCTTTTAGAAGGTCTTTACATTTATATTGAAATAACAGATACGGGCTGCGGAATACCAAAAGACAATCAGGATAAAATTTTCGATCCTTTCTTTACTACCAAATTTACCGGGAGAGGTCTGGGACTTGCGGCAGTCCTCGGTATTATAAGATATCACAGGGGAACAATAAAACTCAGCAGTGAACCGGACAGAGGAACAACTATAAGATTACTGTTTCCTGCTTTTACTTTTATTGCGGAGGAAAAGACAGAAAAACATAGTGAAATAAATCTCCCTAAATGGAAGGGAAAAATACTTGTAGTTGATGACGAAGAATGTATCTGTATTGTAACTAAAGCTATACTTGAAGAACTGGGCTTTACAGTAATAACAGCAGGTGACGGAAAAGAAGGACTGGAATTATTTAAAAAACATGAAGAAGAAATATGTGCCATAATACTTGATATAACTATGCCGAAGATGAGCGGCATAGAAGCACTGCAGGAGATACGCCTCATTAACAATAACGTAAAAATTATAATTACAAGTGGCTATGAAGGTAAGGCTGCCTTCAAGGATTATATAGAGGGAAAAACAGACTGGTTTCTACAAAAACCATTTGAAATAAAAGAACTCGTAGAAATACTTGAAAAAACAGGGTTGTAAATGGTTCCCTGTATTATAAGGGTGAAGAGTGAAGGGTGAAGAATAAAGGGTGCAGAGAAAAATTTTTACTAAATATTATAGTTAGTTTCATAACTATCAATAAATAATGACCTCGTAATGCGTAAAGCGTAATGCGTGATGCGCAGGGATTAAACCCGTCACGACGACTTAAATTCTAATAAGTTATGAAATACACTATAATGCCCAATTCTGTAAATACTGGAGGAAGAAAAAATAGTCAAAAATCCAAAAAGATACGTCAGTCTTAATAATTATCTGAAGGAAAAATTCGGCACCAGGGTACATAAAGTACCTCTTGATGCAGGTTTTACCTGTCCCAACAGGGATGGTTCCAAAGGTATGGGAGGCTGTATATACTGTAACAGTCTCGGTTCAGGCACAGGTGCGTCACGGGAAGGAAAATCCATTGAAAAACAGATGGAAGAAGGAATAAATTACCTTTCAAAAAGATTTAAAACAAACAAATTCATAGCCTATTTTCAATCCTATTCCAGCAGCTATGGCCATGTAGAAAAATTAAAAAAATTATATGATTCCTCACTCATAGATGATAGAGTGGTCGGGCTCTCGATAGGAACAAGACCTGACTGTCTGAATAAAGAAATACTTGATCTTCTGGAAGATTATCAGAAAAAAAATTATATGGTATGGCTGGAACTGGGCCTTCAATCGGTACATAATAAAACTCTGGAACAGATAAATCGTCATCACACCTTTGAAGATTTTCTCTTTGCTCTGAACCTGGCAAAAGAAAGAGGGTTACATGTCTGCACTCATGTAATCTTCGGACTTCCCGGAGAAGATTACAGAGACATGATAGAAACAGCGAAAAAACTCTCAAACCTCCCTGTCGATGGCGTTAAATTTCACAGTCTTTATGTAATTAAAGGAACTCCCATGGAAAAACTCCTGAAGGAAGGTGTCTATAAACCAATAACAGAAGAAGAATATGTAAATATTGTCTGTGAAGCAATTTCACTTCTTCCAAAACATGTCGTTATACAGAGGCTTACAGGAGACCCGAAAAAAGGAGAACTGGTAGAACCTCAGTGGGCTCTGAACAAACAGAAAACCCTCTCACTTATAGAAAAAAACCTTATAGAAAAAGACCTCTGGCAGGGGAAATGTTGCATAGCGGTCAAAAATCCCGGTATAAATTAACGGCAAATCTGACCGCTATAAAAAGCCTACATCTGCTGGGCCTGCATCATTTTCGCAATATGAGGAGGAATTCCTCCTGCCATAGTGGATCCATTTTGAGACACAACCATACCTGCCATCTGCAGAATATTACCTGCCATCTGCCTTATCGGATCCTGTGAATTTTTATCACCTTTCATATACCACTCATAAAGTTTCTGTATTGAAGGCCCGTTAAAATTACCCATCATAACTTCCTGCCATGCCGACATAAGCATATTGCCGACAGACTGGGTTATTTCCACACCTGTCGGTGACATAACAGGATTGTCTCCGAAAATTCCGGGTAAATTGCCATTTACCTGTCCTCCGGGATCTCCGCCTGGTGTACCTGTCTGAGGAGTGCCGCCTGGTGTACCTGTCTGAGGAGTGCCTCCGCCAGGGGCTGAAGCAGGCATCTGTGCCTGTGGCACATAATTGCCCGGCTGGCCGGGAGGAGCATTTACAAGGCTCTTATCCCCTTCAGGGTGTACCCAGCCCTGGACAGGACAGTTACCTGTCTGCTGTATGGTATTTGTAGCAGGGTCATATGGGATCTGTCTTGTAGGCACATGTTGACCGTCATTTGTTCCATAATTGGCTTCTGCGACTACCACATAGGCAGGAGGAGGATCTGTATGGGTTTCTTTTATGATAGCCACATGCCCCCACTGACTGTTTTGAGTGTTACCTTTTCCCCAGCATAATATATCACCTGCCTGGGGCCCAAGTCCCGGTTGACCGTTTGACTGTTTTTGATAACCTTCTCCCCAGTCCTTCGGGAAAAGATCCTTTGCGTCTCCGCTTACAGGAAGAGGTCTGCCGTTTTCCCTGAATACCCTTTGAACCCATTCAGCACATTGTTCCTGGGAACAGTCAGGTACGTTACTTGTTGTTTTGGGAGCAGATATTGGTATATTATCAGGTAATGCAGTGTTACCGCTTACTGCCTGCTGCGCCTCGGCAGAAAGTTCTGCCTTATCTTCAGGAGCAAGATTTTCTGTTTTCACAGTATCAGGTTTATTATTTCCTCCTGTTTGACCTGTTTGCCCGGTATTACCGGTGTTATTTGTCTGAGTTGTCTGAGGTTTAGGCGCCGGAGCCTGCGGTTTAGGAGGAGGAGATGAAGGCTTACTGCCGGCATCACGTATTACTGACATTTATATATCCCCTTTCATAATCAAAATCAAAAGAAAGACATAATTACTCTTATCAATGATATCACGCAAAATTAAAAATTGTAAATAATTTTATGTAAAAATAGTCATTAAAGCTCCTCTTCGTCCAGAACCTGAAAAGGAGGATGAACATAATAAAAAGGATTTTCAGAAGGATTATCTTTATATGTCACAAGAGATTCTTTCCATTCTCTGTATTTTCCAGGAGTCATGCAATAACGTTTCATAAATGTTTCTTTATCCAGTTCCTGTGTAGCAGAAGAAATTATATCAATCTCTTCTCTGGAGAAATCTAGTTTTTCCAGCATTTGAGCCAGTTCTTCCTTCAAAAAATGCCTTTTCTTCATAGATTTTACTGTTTCCAACCTATCATCAGGAATTTTACCCTTCAAATCGTCAAAAGTCTTTTCCGTAATCTGACAGAGCGGTATTTCCTGAGACGGCGTTAATTCCTGTATGTTGTTCTCCGATTTCGCCTCATTTGTTTCCATATAAAAAATTCACCTCTATCCTGCAAATTTATAGTGTATTTCATAACTTATTAGAATTTAAGTCGTCGTAAAGCGTAACGCGTGACGCGTGACGGGTTTAATCCCTGCGCATCACACATTACGCTTTACGCATTACGAGGTCATTATTTATGGATAGTTATGAAACTAACTATAATGGATAATAAAAATTATAACATAAAAAAAATCTAAAAAAAATCTAAAAAAACCGGAAGATTTATAATATAATATACAATATAATTCTATAGATTTTAAATATATATATTTTGATTATAGAGATATAAATTATTTAGATAAATTGCTTCTTTATAACTTTTATCCAAAGCTTTATTTTATACCATGAAAAATGAAAAATTTATCAATCCTGACAAAACGATTCTATAGAATTAAAATCTATATATTGTAAATATATAGGATCTCAAAAAAAATAAATTTTTGACTTATATAAAAAATTAATTTAGAATATTTTTATGGAAAATTCCTCAAGAACAAAAGAAGATAAAATAATCGGATGTCTCCTTGGTACAGCAACAGGAGACAGCATCGGTCTTCCCTGGGAAGGGCTTTCAAAAAGAAGATTGAAGAAAATCTACGGCGAAATAAAAGGCCATTCTTTTTTCTTCAATAAAGGCATGTTATCGGATGATACGGAACATACTGCCATGGTAGCGAAAGCCCTTCTGGAAACAGATGGAGACACAAAAGCTTTCACTGAAAATCTCGCATGGAAATTGCGTTTCTGGTTTATGTCACTCCCTGCCGGTATCGGTATGGCAACACTGAAATCCTGTATAAAACTGTGTCTCGGGTGGCCGGGAGATAAAAGCGGAGTTTTCTCTGCAGGAAACGGGCCTGCCATGAGAAGTGCCATTATAGGTGTTATGTACGGTGAAGACAGGGAAAAAATGAAAGAACTCGTGAGGGCTTCCACACAGATAACCCACAGGGATCCGAAAGCAGAATACGGTGCTCTAGCAGTTGCCCTTGCCGCTCACCTTTCAGATTCTTCACCTGAAGAATATTACAGAGAACTGGAACAGCTTATCGGAAAAGAAGGAGAAGAATTGCTGAAGCTAATAAAAAAAGCCGTAGAATTTGTTTCCCCAGGAAAAAAAACTGAAGATTTTGCGGAATCTCTGGGGATCGGGAGAGGTATAAGCGGTTATATGTACCATACAGTTCCGACAGTGCTTTACTGCTGGTTCAAACACAAAAAAAATTTTCGTGCCAGTCTCACGGATATAGTGAAATGCGGCGGAGATACGGATACTACGGGAGCAATACTGGGAGCCATTACAGGTGCCGGAGGAGGAAAAGAAGTCATACCGGAAGAATGGCTTACCAATATATGGGACTGGCCTCTGTCGGTAAAATGGCTAGAAGAACTCGGCAGAAGTCTCTCGGAAAATAATAAAAATACAGGGGCAAAACTGAATTTTGCCGGTTCTTTTGTAAGAAATATCTTCTTTACTGTCATTGTCCTACTTCACGGGTTCAGGAGATTGCTGCCGCCTTATTAAGAGAGCAGATTATAAAGAATTATGAGGTTTTTTAGTTAACGAGCCTGAGGTAAGGTCAGATGAAACATGCGTAGCGTGACTGGAAGAAGAACGTTTATTACATGCTTACACTAAGTACCGCTACAGGTAAATTTATATGAAAATGATGAAGTTTACACCTTCACTGGATGTTGATTTTCATATTTGGTTGTGACCGCTCCGGTCATGGCTGTTAGTAACCATTTATCAGCTTCTGCCTGACAGGCTCTTACGAAGAAAAATAATTTGCCTTATTTAATTTGTTTTACAGACAATAAATTAGCCCTTATTTAATTTTTAATTCTATATAAAACACTAATTTTTCTTCTCCAGAGCCCGCCAGGCAGAAGCTTCTTACGGATACCATTTTACCTGTTACGGTACTAAGGCCGGTATTTCCATTTATCTGTAAATATATGTAATGGACACAG
>JAKPQU010000217.1 GCA_029555925.1 Bacillota bacterium | reverse complement strand
CGTTACGATTCTCATATAAATATAACAGGAGAACATAACTGTGAAAAAAATTTTTGAAAAATTCAATATTATACATACTATAAATGATGACGAATATGACTCTGTTTATCTGGTTGAAGATAAGATGGGGGGGGAGAAATTTATTCTGAGAAAGCTCCCGGGGGATACTTCAAACCCTCTTTATAATACTGCCGTAGTGGAGTTTAAAGAAATGAGTAAACACGCTGCAACATTATCTAAAAGACCTTCTTCTCCTGCTATAATAGATGTTTTCTATGAAGACGGAAGCGGTTATCTTCAACTGGAATATAAAAGTGAAAAAAGCCTTAAAGACATAGTATCTTATCCTGCAATAGGGAAGGTACTGAATAACCGTTATTTAATAATAAGAGGTATTGCCGGAGGAGGTTTTGGCGTTGTTTATCTTGCCCGTGATACGGCTCTTTCAGGTAAATACAGGGCTGTAAAGGAAATGTCCGGAGATGGCCCCGATCCTTCTGTAGTTGAAAGAAGTTTTCGCATAGAAGCAAAGATACTCTCCAGGCTGGAACATCCATGCATACCGGCAATAACGGATTTCTTTATAGAAGAAAATAAATTATACCTTGTCATGGATTATGTAAAAGGGGAAACTCTTAAGAAACTGCTGAAAAATCTTCCGGAAGATGAATTTTTTCCTGAAGAACAGGTGCTAAAATGGGCTTTGTCCATTGCAGACGTTCTTGAATATCTCCATAACAGGCCAGAACCCATATTGTTCAGAGACATCAAGCCTGACAATATTATGGTAACAGAGGAAGGAGACGTAAAACTTATAGATTTCGGTATAGCAAAGGTATTTGCGGAACCGGGTGCCGATACGACAAAATATGCCCTTTATACTGAAGGTTATGCTCCTCCCGAACAGTGGACAGGAAAAGCAGAGAAGAGAAGTGATATTTATTCCCTCGGTGTTACAGTCTATCACCTTCTGACAAAGGTTCATCCGAAAGAAGTGGGGCCTCATTTCCCTCCTGCAGAAAAGATTAATCCGTCTGTATCAAAGGAACTTGCCGGAATAATCAATAAATCCATAGAAATTAAAATTTCCGACAGGTATCAATCAATAGAAGATTTTAAAAAGAATCTGCTTCATATAATGGAGCTTAAGAAAAACCGCGAAAAAATAGACGAACACCTTATTAAAGGAGAACATTACGAACATGCCGGTGATTTCTTTAATGCAAATTTTGAATATCTTAAAGCACTTGAATATGACAGTGAGAATTATGTCATTCTTTACCATGTTGCCACATGCTGTGAAAAGCTTGGTTTTATCGATAAAGCTGTAGAACACTATAATAGATTGATAAACCTTTCTTTGCCGGAGGAACTCAGAAAAGAGGTGACAGAAAAACTTCATATTCTCAGTGGGACTGATGAAGAATTTGATGAAGATGATGAGAAAACCATTGTTTCTCCTGCTGTTTCTTATAATCTACCTGTTTCTCTTTCCATAGATAAGGAAAAAGAAACACCTGTACATCAGGAAGATGTGGTGGCAGGTAATACTGTTGCCATGAAACTTCCCTCGACAGATAGAAAAAAAACCTTTAATAAAGCAATATTTTTAGTTTTTATTCCTCTTTTTTTCTGTAGTTTATTCTCAATAATTGCGGTAAGTAACTTGATATTAAAACATTTCCTGCCGCCGGTTCCTTCTGTAGCCCCTTCTCCTGTTTCCATGATTACTTCGACTCCTGCGATAACTCCTTCTCCTGTTTCCATGATTACTTCGACTCCTGCGATAACCCCTTCCGCTGATGATATAAACCCGGCCAGGGAGTATTATGATAAAGGTAAATATGCAGACGTTCTGAAAGCTGTCGCAAAGATTTTAAAAGATGAACCTGATAATATTGAAGCCTTACTGCTTCTTGGAGATACTTATAGAAAACAGGAAAAACCGGATCTTGCCATGGAAGAGTATAAAAAAGTCCTGAAAAAGGAGCCAGGTAATCAACTGGCTCATCTCGGTCTGGGCCATATTTACAGAAAAAAAGGATTTATGGAAGAGGCTCTCAGAGAGTATAAAAAAGCTCCTGATCAGTCAGGAAGTCATAATAATTCAGGTGCCATTTATGCCGGTCAGGGGAAAATAGATGAAGCTATAAAAGAATTTAACATGGCGCTGGAGATTGACCCTTCAGATGACAGGACTTATGTAAATCTGGGAAGCGCTTATTATGCAAAGGAAGACTGGGAGAAAGCTATTGACTACTATAATAAAGCCATTGAGAAAAATTCCGAAAATTCGGAAGCTTATTACGGTCTTGCCATGTCCTATAAGAAAAGAGGTTTATATGAGAAGGCTATAGAGACATTTAAAGAGTTTATAAAGCTTGCACCTGACGATCAGAAGGTTCCTGATGTGAAAAAGGAAATAGATTCTCTGAGCAGGGAGTAAAAATATCCCTTCTAATTGAAACAGTGAAAAGTGAGTAGTGAATAGTGAGTGGAAGCATCCCGTTCTACTCACTACTCACTAACAGCCATGACCGGATAGTCACAACGAAGATTCACTCTTCACGCTTCTCATCTACTTTCCTCTCAGTGTATATAAATAGCCTTTATTGTAATAAAAATATACTCCTTCTATCTTTTCCCCTGCTTTATTCATAGCCTGAACTTCAAGATAGGGATAAACCGTTTCTTTTCCCTGTGACACAATCTCTCCCGTTTCTCTGTTCAAAATAAAAAATTCTTCTTGTGCCATCAGTCCGAGCAGTTTTTTCGACTGTGAACTTATGGTATTTTTCCTGTCGAATATGCCTCTGTCAAGATAGATCTCACCGTCTCCCGGTGAAGCCATGAATGTTATTGCATCATTGAAGACTCTGTCCCAGATAACGGTGCCTTTTTTCATATCTACGGCCCATATATGATTTAATGAATTCATATATAGATTTTTTGAGTCACCTGTTACTTTTACAAGAGATTCTCCCAGGTTTTTATCCGCAACAATGTTACGATCGGAAGGGTTTATGGCAAGGAAACCATGAGAGCCTGCAATGAATATAAGTTCATCTTCAGGTGACGTTTTACTGAGTTTTATACTGTAAGGGTCCAGGTCTGCTTTTTGTTTTTCAAGATAGACAGGTTCCGAAAAGCCTTCTTTTTTCCACAGTTCTTTCCCTGCTGTATCTACGGCACTTACACTGTTTTCAGAGAGTATATAAAAAATATCTTTCACAGGTAAAATCTTTTTTATCTGTCCCGATGCCCTGTAATTCCATTTGATTTTTCCTCCTGTTATGTCAATTGCCTGAAGAAGATCTTCTGACACCGCATAAAGGGTATCAGTTATATTTTTATCAACGGGAGAAGGATTCTTCATATCGAGTTTCCATATTTTTTCCCCTTTATTTTTCGCCAGAGCAGTTATGGAATTGCTGTCAAAGGTATAAATAACATCTCCTGACATGAAATTCTGTGATGTGAAAGGATTTTCTGCCGTATATTTCCACAACAGAGTTCCTTTTGCTTTGTCAATTCCGTAGACTGAAGATTTATTGTCGAACAGATAAATGATATTTTCTTCAGACCGGTGATATACGTTCGAAACAGGGCAGTCTGTTTTAATTTCCCACTGTGCTTTCCCTGTTTTTGCATCTACTTTGTAGAAATAAGAGTCTTTATCCGATGCATAGATAAAGCCGTCTTTTTCATCGAATACTCCTTCTGCAACACCTTCGTTATGCATGGGAAATTCCCATATGAATTCACCGTTTGTAAGATTCATTGCATAAAGGCTTGATTTTGAAGAATAGAGATAACAGATTTTGTCTATGAAATTGTCATAAATAAGGCCATAGAGAACAGGGTCAAAACCGAATACAGAATCCTTTAATCTCCATAATTCCTTACCTGTTTCCAGATTGAGTCCGAACACTACGCCGCTTGTTATCATAATTCCGTCTTTCAGCAGTCCTTTTCTTACGTTGAAGGTATTGAAATATATTCTGTCACTGTATATTTTATATTCAGGTTTTATCTTTACATTTTCAGCTAAATATGACAGCCCTTCTTCTTCGGAGAATTTAAAGATACACATGTCTATTACGGAACCCCATTTTTTTTCTCCCTTTTCATTGAATAAATAGACAAAACTTTCATCTTTCGACCCCCACACCGAACCTGCCACATCTCCCGCAATATTGCCAAGGAAACCTCCGAATATGGATGACGTCACACTCAATACTTTTGCCATATCTTCATTATGGCCGTAACATGTGAGCATATGGCTTTCTCCTATTAAATCGGAAGATAATTTTTCCATGGTCCATATGAGTTTATCTCCCCCTGCGACAGGTGTTTTACTTATAAATTCACAGAAAGGGTTATCCATAAACAGTAAATCTCCCTGATCCAGGATGTTTATTTCACTTGTAATTCTGTCCCCCGGTTTAATGGTTATTCCTTTAAGTATTTCCTGAATTTCGGCAGTAGAAATATTTTCTCCTATTTCTTCTGCTTTAAGCCTTGCTACAGGAATATTCTGTCTTTCTACCGTAAAGAATTTTCCTTTATCTTTATCGCTGTCAAGGCCATTTTTCATGCCCATATCGATTTTTACTTTATTACCTGTTACTTCAGTAACAGTTCCTTTTATATTCCCGAGATCCAGAACGGTTATTTCAGAAGATTTTTCGTCTTCTGCCATAGCGAAAGCAGAACATAGTATTATAAGAAAGAAAATAAGATATGTTTTGAACATATAGAATCCCCCGTTTTCTTGTAGTGAATGGTGAGTGGTGAGTAGTGAGTGGAGTTACTCTTACCCTGGCACTCTGAAATAATTGACCTTTTAGCATTTTTATTATATAGTTTATATTATACCATAATTATCTTTTATAGTATATTTCATAACCTGTCAGAATTTAAGTTATCGTGACGCGTAACGCGTGACGGGTTTAATCTCGCATTACGCATTACGAGATCATTATTTACGGATAGTTATGAAACTGACTATATGAAAATTTTATAAAGGGAGGCTTTTTATGATATGTTTAATAAATAAAAAAAATGTATTTCATCTTTGTCTTACAGGTTTTTTATTACTCTTTCTCGCCGGTTATGCACTTGCAGACGATTATATCAGGAAAAACGGTTCCATTGTGGCTTCAAGGGCCAATCCTTATATAAGGATAAATGGTGGAATATCAGGTGAATTTGACGGGAAATATGTTCGTCAGTCCGGTTCTATTGTTGGAGAAATAGATGAAAAGTATATTCGCATGAACGGGAGTATTATAGGAGAAATAGACGGAAAATACCTGCGCAGTAACGGATCAATTCTTTATGAAATAGAGAGCAATGGTTATGTGAGAAAAAACGGATCTATCTATATGGAATTTGAAGGTTATGACGGGTCTTTATTTATGAAGCAGGTAATAGCTGCATATCTCTTCTTTTTTGATTATTAATTTAAAGGTATAGGAATTTTCATTTTTAATGGCGTAAAATAAAGCTTTAGGTGAAAATTATGTAGAGGCAATTTATCTAAATAATTTATTGACAGATCAGGCAAATATTATTTTCAAATCTATTTCCAGATCGGCAAATATACCAACTTTAATTTTATCTTCAGATGAATATGTTGCCGGTCTGCCATATAATTTATCTATGCCGAGTGTATAGACCTGAACTGTCTTATACATCGGATCTACAAGCCAGTATTCCTTTACACCGAATCTCTCATAGAGACTGAATTTATATTTCATATCCCTTGAAGCACTGGATGGGGATAATATCTCTACAATTAAATCAGGAGGACCGGCACAGCATTTATCCTCAAAGAGTTTATTTTTATCACATATTACCATAATATCCGGCTGTACTATGTTTGTTGCATTCTTAACTGTTTCTCCATTTTCTGGTAATACCACATCAAAAGGTGGATGATAGACTTTACATTCTTTGCCACGAAGATAATGTTTAAATGCATAGAACAGTTCACCCGATATATTCTGATGGGTTATACCTGCGCCGGGGCTCATATTATAAGCAGTTCCTTCTATGACTTCCCATCGTTCTTCATCAGGCCATGAGGTATAATCTTTATATGTAAATACTCTTTTTCTTAATGCTTCTGCCATACATATCACTCCATGATAATATTATCATTTTCTTTCTGTTATGAAAAGTCTTTTGAGAAGTAATTACATATTTTTCGAAGGAATTATTTTTCAAATGAGCGAAATTTGTTAATATCAGGCAAAACTCAGCCTGACAAACCATTGAACAGAGAAAAGAAACTTAAGGAGGTTACGTAATGGCAGACTATAGCCGTACGGAGAGGATATTAAAGATACTTACAATAGTCAATCAGATGTCTGATAAAGGTAAACTCAGAGTAATCGAACTGGAGAAAGATTTAGGTGTAAAAAGACAGACCATTTACCGGGATATAGATGTTATGAGCACTATAGGTATACCAGTCTATCTCGATAAAGGTCTCAGACGCCTTCCCGGTAATAACCTTAATATCAGGCCAAATTTTACGCCGGAAGAATTGAAAACAATCAGTTCTATTTATGAGATGATTGAAAAACAGAAAGATTATCCTTATAAGAAAGAAATATGTTCTATCAGAGAGAAGATGTTTAACTCACAGATCAGCCAGGAACTTTTAGAAACTATGGTAGACAGGATAGAAATGTATATAGACAGTTATTTTCCTGTGAATATGAACATATTTGATCTTATGGAACAGGCTATAGAAGGGCAGAAAGTAATAGTTATGGATTATTATTCTCCGGCAAGAAATAATATCGAAACCAGAAAATTAAATCCCTATGCTATCTTTTTTAGAAAAAATTCGTGGTATACTGCCGGTTTCTGTCATAATCATCAAGAAATAAGAAATTTCAATATGGTGAGAATAAAGAAAATTGAATTGACAGATACTGAATATGAAATGCCTGAAAACTTTTCCATAAAAAAATACCTGGAAGATACATGGGAAGTTATAAAATACGGGGACACAAAGGTTAATATAAAAGTGAAATTCACCGGACTGGCGGCAAATATTGTAAAAGATATGAAACGTCATACAAATCAAAAGATAGAAGAAGTTGAAGACGGATCTATTATATATTCGGTAACCCTGGAAGACTGGGAAGAATTTTCCTTCTGGATAGCAGGCTACGGTGCAAATGCAGAAGTGCTTGAGCCGGATGATTTCAGGGAATATATGATAGAGAGGGCAAAAGAAGTTTTGAAGGTTTATGATGAGAATGTTTGATTTTTATAGTTGTAACTGACATGAGTTACATCCGTATAGTATAGTTTAAATAATGGAGCAGCTAAAATTAATTTTTAAAGGAGGCAATATTTATGGTTGAATTAGACAATAAAGTATTAACTCTCAGCTGGGAAGGTCCTTATCGTATTACGGATAAAGAACTTTTTAAGGAAGAAAACCCTGGTTTATATTTATTTACTGTGGAAATCAATGGGGTTTATTCATTACATTATATTGGTATGACGACTGAAGGCTTAAGTTCAAGAATAGTCGGTAAAGGTGGACGTACAGGTCATCTTAGAGATTATATCTCAGGTAGATATTATTTATATAATTCTGATAAATTAAAATTAAATACTTTAGATACTAAAAATAAAGAACATGTGGAATATCACTTAAAAGATAATTATGAAGAGTTTTTTTCTAATTTAGAAAAATATCAGACAATAGCAAGAAATTTTCTGGAAAATATAAGATTTTTTCTATGTCCATTTAAGCCGTTTAAGTCTACTATTGATGTTGATATACCGGAGAATATTTTACTGGCAGAAAGTATTTTACTGGATCATTATTTTCACCTGAGAATAAAAAATATTTTCCCATTATAGATAACCATAGAGGAGCTTCCAGAAAAATTTACGGGTGCGGTTTGACTATTAAAAATGTATTCCCTGATGGTATTATAGTAACAGGTTTGGATGATAATGATGGAAAAATAGTTGCTCCTAAAATAGTCTGATTAAATTTATTCTTAATTATAGATTAACAGGCAATAAAATCTATTGCCTGTTATATTTTTTTCTTAAATTTCCCTCTTTTTTAATTTTTGTCACCTATTTGGTTACAAACTGAAGATTATAATAAAAATAAACCGGCAAAAAATCCTCATAAAGAAAGGTGGTGAATTCATATTGGAACAAAAAGTAATCTACTACAAATTATATAATACTTCTGCCACTGCAATCGAAAAGGAATTAAATGATTATGGAGCCGAAGGCTGGAAAATATCTATGGTAACACCCACAGTATACAGAGGGGGTGGTGCATTTTATACCTGCGAACATGGGTACCATATTCATCTTTATCTCCTGGTATTAAATAAAACAGCCGGGAAATATTCTTACAGGTGTTCCTTTCTCAAACAGAAAAACAGTCATTATCCGAGCTATATAGAAGAAATAAACGAAGAAATTATCAAACGGAACGGGCAGGGATTTGAACTGATTCATCTTATGCCCTGCTCATCTATCGATCCGCAAATGAACTCCAAGGGGACTAAATTCTGTATAGGAATATTTATGAAAGAAATAAGTGATTTACAAATTTAACAAAAGAGGTGCGAATATTATGAAATATTATCTCTATGGTCTGATACTCGGTATAATAGTTATTACGGTAAATTGCGGCTGCCTCCCTGTTTCTACGGAAAATACAGAGGAGATAGAAACCTCTAAGCTTACTCTGATAGAGTCTCATATCGAAACAGAATGCCCAGATCTGTGGTATATAGTCGGCACAATAAAAAACATCACGGATTCCGAACTTACCTATGCTCAGATTTCTTTTAATCTTTATGATAAAGAAGGAAATCAGGTCGGTACAACTTCTGACAATATAATTGATCTTGAAGCTCACGGGACATGGAAGTTTAAAGCTATAGTAATAATGGATACTGCCAGTGATTATAAATTAAAAGAATTAAGTGGGGATTAGAAGATATGAAGAATATAAATTTGATAAGAAAATTATCTTTAGGAAAAATCACATAGCAGGGAGGAAATATAATAATGAAACCACTGAATGCAATTTTATTTACACTCGGTCTTTATATTATTGCTCTGACGATAGGAACTATTTTATTTGAAAAAGATGCCGCAATGGCAATATTTATTATGATAATTGTCAGTTCCATCTGAATTGCAAGGGATTCCCAAAAAATTAATCTTATAAATTATAAATCTGGAATTTTACATTCACCCATCTGCCTGGGCATATTATGCTTTTTCTTATGGATTATTGCTTTTCCATGGTATCTGATTGTGAGATATAAAATTACTCATTCTTTAGCAAAATTAAAAGATAATATACAGCCGGGCAACTGTCCTGAATATATAGTTAGTTTCATAACTATCCATAAATAATGACCTCGTAATGCGTAAAGCGTAATGCGTGATGCGCAGGGATTAAACCCGTCACGCGTCACGCGTTACGCGTCACGACGACTTAAATTCTAATAAGTTATGAAATACAC
>JAKPQU010000210.1 GCA_029555925.1 Bacillota bacterium | reverse complement strand
CCCTGCTCACTTTTCACGACTCACGACTCACCAGAATTACCAGAAACTGAATTTTTTCTTCTGTCCCACATATTCCTGTGCCACCTCAGGTTCAGGTAGCGGCTCAGGCATGCTGAAGGCCTCTTTTTCAACAGCATAACGATATGCATCTTCTCTTGATATAATACCTTTTATCATAAGATCTTTAAGCGACTGGTCCAGACTCTGCATACCATCTTTTCTTCCTGTTTGAATCATAGACAGTATCTGATAGGTTTTTCCTTCTCTTATAAGATTACGCACTGCAGAAGTTCCGATAAGAATTTCTGCAGCAGGAATCCTGCCTGTTCCGTCTTTTCTTTTTATGAGAGTCTGGGCTACCACAGCCTGAAGAGATTCAGAAAGCATCGTTTTAATCTGGTTTTGCTGTCCTTCAGGGAAAGCATCTATAATCCTGTCCACAGTTTTTGCAGCACTTGACGTGTGAAGTGTTCCAAAAACGAGATGGCCAGTCTCTGCTGCAGTAATTGCAAGGGATATTGTTTGAAGATCCCTCATTTCTCCTACAAGTATATAATCAGGATCCTCACGAAGAGCGTCACGGAGAGCATCTGAGAAGGAATGAGTGCTGGGGCCGACTTCTCTCTGATTGACAACACAATTTTTCTTTTTATGAATAAATTCGACAGGATTTTCAATAGTTATAATATGCCCTTTTTTCGTTTCATTCACACAGTCTATTATAGAAGCAAGAGTTGTTGATTTACCGCTCCCTGTAGGGCCTGTAACAAGTATAAGTCCTTTATGATAATCTGTCAGTTTTTTTATAGTTTCAGGTAAACCCAGCTTTTCAATAGCAGGAATTCTCTCTGGTATGATTCTAAAAACTGCTCCGAGACCGTAAATCTGATGAAAAACATTGACTCTGAATCTGGCAAGTCCTTCGTAAGATATGGAAAGATCAATACTTAAATCCCTTTCCAGGCTGGCTGTCTGTTCTTCTTTCAGAACATCATATACCATTCTCCTGCATTCCGCTGCACTGAGAGGTTCAGGAGACTCTTCAATTCCTTCCATCTCTCCATGAATTCTGATCATAGGTGGATTGCCTGTAGTAATATGCAGGTCTGAGCCTCCCTTTGCCACAGTTATGGTAAGTAATTCCGATATGTCTGTAATAGCCAAATTAAACCTCACCGCCTTTCAGAACATCTTCTACCATCTGGAGCAATTTCAATGTATTAAAAGGTTTCCTTATATATCCGGTAACACCCATTTTTTTAATATTTTCCAGATCTTTATCCTGAGACTTCGCAGAAACTATAATTACAGGAATAGACATAGTGGATTTATCCATTTTCAGTGTCTGGATCACTTCAAGCCCATCCATTTTAGGCATCATAATATCCAGCAGTATGAGATCTGGTAGTTCTACTTTTGCCCTCATAACCGCTTCTTCTCCGTTATATGCCACTATAGTATCATAATCTTCCTGCAGAGTTATTCTTAAAAGTTTTACAATAAATTTATCATCATCTACAAGCAAAACTTTCTTTTTTACTACAGTATCAGGTTCTAATTGTAAATAACTTATAGCTTCATCCAGATATCTCTTTACCCATGGATCCTGTTCCTGTTGAAGAGCAAGTTCAAGACCTTCTCTTGCTTCAATATATCCCATTAAACCAAGTGATTTGGCTGAATTACCTCTTACAGCAGCATCATCATCTCTGAGTGCCTCAAGTAAAGGTGAAATAGCTTTTCTGGACTTAATTTTGCCAAGGGCTTCAGCCACATTGTTTCTCACGCCAGAATTCTCATCCTTTAATTTTGCGATAAGGCCGTCAACAGCCTCTTCGCTTTCCAGATTGCCAAGTGCTTCCGCAGCATTTCTTCTTACATCCCAGTATCTATCGCTTAAAAATTTTATAAGATAAGGTATGGCCCTGTCATCTGCCATTTTTCCAAGGGCTCTTGCGACCTGACTTCTTACATTGTCATTCGGGTCATCGGCAAGCCTGGCAATATGTGACATACAATCAGCCTGTCTCAGTCTGCCAAGAGCCTCTACCGCTCCTGCACGCACATTCCAGCCAGGAGAGGTAAGAACCTTCAGGAGACCCGGGACATCAGATTTTGTACATAACTGGCCAAGTAAATAAGATACCTGATCGGCCATTTCACTGTCACCTTCCGAAATGGCATCAAATATTGGCTTTGTATAACCGGTTTTCGCCAGTGCCTTTATAACATCAAGCTTTATTTCTCTTTCTCCCAGAAAATCTTCCAGAGACTTGATGTTGTTGTAATCTCCCGTATCACCGAGGGCATTTATTATTGTTTTTTTTACGTCTATATCTATATTCGTTCCCCGCAAATATGTCAATAAAACCTTTGAGGCTTCAAGTCCCCCTATTTCTCCAAGGGCCTCTATTACCCTTAATCTTACATTTTTATCAGGATCATCAAGAAAATCTTTTAAATATTTTACTGCTTTCTTATTACCAAGCTTGCCGAGTTTTCTTGCTGCATGCTGACGTGTATATTCACTCTCATCTTTCAATTCTTCTAAAAGACTATCCAGTAATTGTTGCATAAATATTAACCTCCGGAAACAAAGTCTGTCCTATGATTGGTTTATCAGGTTACGGAACTCCATTCCTGATATCTCTGATAGGATGTACATAATTTCTAACTTTTACCTGAGAGACTATAAAAAAATAATATCCTTCAATTTTTTGATTTCAGGTTTCAAATTTCATATTCATAAACCAACACCTGATTTTACGGAACTAAGTACCGCTACAGGTAAATTAGTAACCATTTATC
>JAKPQU010000209.1 GCA_029555925.1 Bacillota bacterium | reverse complement strand
TTGTATTTTCCTATGCAAAGGAGTATAGAATGTTTTATCTGAATGTCTTTTTTTATTATAATAGTTCTGGGCAGACTTGCTCTGAGGAGTTTAAGAGCTTCATTTATTACAGGTTTAATATCAACAGGTTGTCTTTTTGTTTCGGTTCGTCTGCTGAATGTAAGTATTTGCTGAACCAGATTTTTTGCTCTGTTACAGCCCTTGAGTATATGGTGTAAATTCTCTTTTATCCTGGATTTTGCCGGCAACTGGCATAATGATAATTCCGTATAACCTATGATAGCTGCAAGAATATTATTGAAATCATGGGAAATGCCTCCTGCAAGCGTTCCTATAGCTTCCAGCTTTTGAGACTGCCTCATATGGTTTTCCATTATTTCTTTTTCTTCTTCTGCTTTTTTATGTACTATTCCTACTCCTATAGTTCCTGCTACTGCACTGAGTATTCCTATTTCACTTTCATCCCAGACCCTTTCTGTATGACAGTCATCAAAACCTATGGAACCATTGAATTTTCCTTCAATTAATATGGGAACTATAAGTATTGAGAGTATTCCCTGCGGCTCCAGTATTGATTTTGAACATGGTTCCAGATTACGTACTAACTCATTTGTTGGTATTCCTGCTTCATTCCTATCAAACCATCCGGGGAAAAATTTATCACATGGCAAATTCTGAAGGTCAGGGTTGTCTATCTGAGGCTCTACTGAATCTTTTGACCATTCATATCTCTGACTGATAAGTCTTTCTCCTGTTACAGAATCTTTAGAAAATTCAAAAATAGATACCCTGTCTGCATCTGTGGCAATACCCAGATATTCCATTGCTATATGAATAGCCTTATCTCCGTATCCTCCCGAAACCAGACTGTTCGTGGCCTTTGCCGCAGCATCCAGAAGTCTTTTATATTTATTAAATTTTTCTTCCATATCCTTCAGCTTTAATTGAAGGTCTGATTTTTTTATAGTATTTTTCATGGATTGTCTCCTGATTTTTATAGAGTGAAAAGTGAATAGTGAGTAATATCCTTTTCTTTTCACTTTTCACTGATTACTTCTTACGGCACATTGAACGGATTGAGAAGAGAAAGGGCAACTGTGCTCCATAGTTGTACCGCATTTGATTCTGTTTCACTTCCTTCTCCATATGGCACTGCAATAAATTTCTCTTTATGTCCTTTTACCGTCCATAGTTCGAAATTTCTCATTTCTCCTATGGCATTTTCAATGTTTATAAGTTCTGTTGCGAGATATATCATCCTATCAGATAATTCTTTATTTATAGAAGCTATCTTTTTGCTCTGATATAAAAGCCCTTTTTCCATCATAGACATTTGCCAGCTCCATATAACAGTTCCATGATATGATGTTACTGTCAGAGACTTCCATAGATTTCTGTCTTCTGATACAGACGGGTTTGCAGTAAGAAGTCCGCCTGCTGTCATAAGTCCGAGAGGATAGGGGAGAGATGCGATTTTTACTGCTTCTTCCATTTCTTTTATATCCATCTCATCAAGAAGAAATCCGAAGCCTGTATCACTGTTCATAACTTCTACAGGTTTACAGTCAGAATCAAGGGATATACCGTAAAATTCCAGACCTTCTTTTAATATATCAGGCTTATTCCCTTCTATAAAATCTTTTATGGTACAGTCAACTGTAACAGGAAGTTCTTTTATGATATTTCTGTCATGAACCGATAGAGCATTGTTCTCTTCAATGAAAAATCTTAATCTTTTTCTTATTTCATCACAGGGCAGACTGACTTTAAAATGCTTTCTTGCCTGTGACCAGCAATCTATAAGTTCCTCCATTTCCATGCTTTTCTTTTCTTCCTGTGAAAAATTTTTTAATATATGGAGAAGAGATATGAGGTTATTCTTTTCTGCTATATCTTTTAATTCGTTACTGTATTCTCTTTTTAATATTGTATAGATTGCTTTTAGAGAGGCAGGAACAAGGTATATATTTACATTACCTGAATAAATCCCTCCTCCCAGACCTTTATCAGAATCTCTCCAGTCTCCTGCATTCATACCTTCTTTGATACGTATCAATTTTTCTGCCAGTGCTTTGTTTCCTGCGACTGTTTCTTTTTCCAACGATGATAATTGTTTCCACATTTTATAATAGGGCATGGCAGAAGTGATTACTTTATTAAAATTCTTCATTATATTTTTTTTATTATACGTTTCTTTATTCAGAACAGCGGAAAAAACCGTTCTGTTGATAAAATCACCTGTCCCGTCATGCCTTTTGAGATAATAATGTACCATGATGGGGAATATAAAATCGTCGTCAACCATTTTATAATCATAATTTTCTTTATAAAGATTTTTTAATATTTCCGAACATTCTGCTTTTTTATGTTCTTTTATTAAATTGTTATATTCACAGATTCTCTCTCCTTCTGCCTGCCAGAAACTGTTGTCTTCATGGGCAACATCTCCGTCATATGCCAGTCTCTCTAGTATACTTTCCATAGCACTTTCATAAGCACTTTTACTCAGCACTTCTCCAAGTATTATGGAAGTCATCATAGTATCTCTTCCGAAATATGTGAGAAACCTCCAGGAACCTGCCAGATAACATTCTTTATATGAAAGAAATAATAGATCTCTCAGGGATGGACGAAAGTATTTTCTATATTCTTTAAGGGCTGAATAAAGTTCTCTATCATTACATTCAGGAATTTCGTTGTTTTTTATTTTACTTAAAAAATCTTTATTTATGAGTTCTTCCGGTTTAAATGGGGTAAGTGACGGAAAATTACTTGTTGTTCTTACAAGAAAATCTATATTTCTGTCACATGTAAGCGTTATTTTCCCGTTTTCTTCTTTTGACACTGTTACGCAGGAAGGAAAAGTTACTTCTCCGTAAACTCCGTACCTTTCATCAATAGTTGTACGGTAAAATTTTATGACACTTCTTCTGTCTTCGAGTTTTAATATATTTACCGCCGGTTCAATCCATGCGGGAGCTATTGTAATATCATGACAGGTTTCTGCAAACTCTTTTCTCCATAATACTCTGTTTCTGCTATCTTCACAATCGCCTTTATCCCTTGCTGCTCTTACAGAATCCACTATGTAATCATCTATGACAAGGTTTTTTTTATTTGTTTTTACTCCGAATGAAATGAATGTTACTCCCTCTTTTGTTTTCACTTCTTCCATTTTGTCTTCCGGTTCGATTACCATATCACTGTCTCTGTCAAACCAGAGACCGAAGCAGGAATTACCGTTTGTAAAAGATGTTATTATACGGTTTTTTCCTTTTGAAGATAATACTATATGGGCACATATTTCCTCTCCCTGATACATAAGGTTAGTATCCTGTCCCTGTATTACTTTAAAATAATCTGCTTCCCTGACATCGGAAATATTAATTTCTCCTTCCTGAAAACATTTCATCAGAATATCACTCCCGTACATAAAAAACAGAAGGGCTTTCCCGCCTGCTGTTAAAAAAGCCCTTCTACTTACGTTATTTAAAAGCATATATGTCTCCTTTTACAATTATCGCTTATTATGTTTTTTAGATTGCAGTCTATTATTCCGTTATTCCACAAACGTTTAAATACTCCGGCTTTTTTCCATGCCTTGAATCTATTATGAACCGTACTTCCTGCTCCCAGGCTCTTTGGAAGTAATTTCCAGGGACATCCTGTTTGCAATATATAGAATATAGCATTCATAGCTTTACGATCCTCCATGGGAGGATAGCCGGATTTCTTTTTCCGCACCGGTATCAAAGGTTTCATTTTCTCCCATAATTCATCGGTTATATCATATATGTTTATTATATCTGCTTCATCAGATAAGAGATTACCGGACTTTTGAGGTATTATATCATAATTTATTATTTTTTGAATAGATTTTTTCTTTAAAAATTCCTTGTTCTCAAGAGTTTTTGCACATTCTTCCAGCCCGTCTTTAAATAAATTCTGTTTAAAACAGGTAATGCCAAGAGACATACATAAATCCATATTCTCCGGATACTTCTCCTGAAGTTCTCTGTAGGCTTTTATAATGTCATTTATTTTTTCCGGTCTTTCTCTTAAGAGAGATTTATAATAAAGAATTTTTTGTTTGATTTCATTATCCTTATCTATTCTGTGAGTTTCCTCCGAAATTAAATGACCTTTCCCGGCTTCCCCTCCTGTCGGGTTCTCATAAATTTCTCTGGCTAAAATCTTTTCTTTTTCTTCGATTTTTTCAATAATTTCATCCAGGATTTGCCTGTTCCTCTCAACTTTTTTTATAATTTTTTCTACATCTTCGATTTCAGTATTAAAAATTGTTTTAGCTTCTTTTACATACGCAGAAATTTCTTTATGTACGGGCCTTCCTCCTCTGGCAGCCTGTTTTATGGCTTCTTCTACAAGAGGTAAGGGTGCATCTTTTCTCAGAAATCCACTGGCTCCTGCTTCAAATGCGTCCACTACATGTTCTTTATCTCCAAATGCTGTTAACATGATAACACTGGCATGAGGATTAATTTTAAGCACTTCTTTCGTAGCGCTTATGCCATCCATTCGTGGCATGGCAATATCCATTAAAATTACATCCGGAAAGGATGAAAGATTTTTGATTTTTTGAATGGCTTCTTCTCCGTTAGATGCCCAGCCGCAGAGTTCTGTATCCTGAGAGTAATTCAGCAGTGTCTTGAGTACGAGTTGAAAACTTTTATTATCTTCAGCAAAAAAAACTTTTATTTTTTCGTCTCTCATTATGTCCCTCTGGTCTATCAGAGCATTTTTTATCTGATTATCTGCGGGGCTTACTGAAGAACTATATCTGGACGTCATTGTATAGCCAAGCTTTGTTATAGAAACTATCTCTTCTTTTTCTTTCTTTTCATCTTCTGTAATAGTTTTATTAAAGTGTATAGTTTTGAAATCGGTGTTTGGAGAATTTTTTTCTCTGATTGTGGCATATGTGCCTTCTGTTATGTTAGAAGGTTCTTCTTTCAATCTGGCTGTGTTATATGTGTCTTCTGTTATGACGGAAGGTTCTTCTTTCAATCTGGCTGTGTTATATGTATCTTCTGGTATGCCAGAAGGTTCTTCTTTCAATCTGGCTGTGTTATATGTATCTTCTGGTATGACGGAAGGTTCTTCTTTCAATCTGGCTGTGTTATATGTATCTTCTGGTATGACAGAAGGTTCTTCTTTTAATCTGGCTGTGGTATATGTATCTTCTGGTATGACGGAAAGTTCTTCTTTTAATCTGGCTGTGGCATGTTCATCTTCTGTTTTAAAGAACACCCATCTTGCATCTCCATCTTCTTCCCATGCACCTTTAAAATATATTTCTTCTATTTTGTTATTTTTATGTGAACTGTCAGGAGGAGCTATTTTCATATAAAACATAATATTTCTCTTAAATATTTCTGTCAATTTGCTTAAGATGTTCATATTTTACCTACCTCCTTCAGGTAAACCAACCATCTTTTTAAATTATATCAAATTACATCCATCCTTCTGGTTATTTCTGTTCAGCGTTTGTAAAAATAACCATATCATATTTATAATCGTGACACGAGGAAAATAACTATAATTTACCAGAATTATTTTCTTAATTAATTCAATGAAAAAAATAGTAGCATGTACTGGCAAGGGAAAGATGACGAATTTACATTTATTTCACTTTTGTTTGTATATCTCTCTTATTTTAAATAACGAATAGTCTGGTCTTTTTCATCGCTACCTAAAATTATACCATTTTATTAAAATTTTACAATATTTTTGAAATATTTTTTTTATTTATAGTGTACACAGGACTTTCCGTCACGAAATGCAGGTAAATAAAAAAATTGAACGTTACAGGTTTTTAAAACCTGTAAGAGAAGTATTATAGTGTATTTCATAACTTAGTACCGTAACAGGTAAATTCGTAACCATTTATCAGCTTCTGCCTGACAGGCTCTTACGAAGAAAAATAATTTGCCTTATTTAATTTGTTTTACAGACAATAAATTAGCCCTTATTTAATTTCTAATACTATAGAAA
>JAKPQU010000195.1 GCA_029555925.1 Bacillota bacterium | reverse complement strand
GAGGAACAGATACTCATACATCGTTGTGACTGAAACGGTCATGGTTGTTAACAGAAGTTTACACAAAATTTATGACATAGTCGAAAAAATGACATTAAAAAATATTACACCGAAAAGATTAAAGAGATTATTGAAGAAAATGATAGATATATACAGTCCTTCGGGAAAAGAAGAAGAACTGGCAGATTTCCTTTATGGATATCTGAAAAGACAGGAATTGAATGTTATCTATCAGGATGTAGATGAAGACAGATATAATCTGCTCATATTACCCGATGATATGGATATAGAAATGGCTCTCATAGGTCATATAGATACGGTATGGGCCTATGATCTGGAACACTACTGTTATGAAGAAGAAGATGGCATAATTACAGGTCTCGGTTCTGCCGACATGAAAGGGAACTGTGCCGCCATGATAGAAGCATACCTTTCATTACAGGAGAAAAATCAAAATCATGTACCTGTATTACTTGCCCTTTTAGTAGGAGAAGAAGAAGACGGTGACGGTGCAAGACAACTGGTAAAAGACTTTCATTTTCCCTGGGCAATAATTGGCGAGCCTACAGATCTGGCACCATGTATGAAACATTTTGGTTATCTGGAAGTACAGGTCTGTACGGAAGGGAAACAGGTTCATGCTTCTCTGGCCGACAGAGGACAGAATGCAATTAAACATATGCTCGGACTCCTTCTTAATATATCGAGTTATATGGAGAACAAACGTCCTGACATAGTTTATAATATAAGGGAACTGGAAAGTTCCAGATCGGGCTTCGTAGTTCCGGACAGGTGTGAGGCATGGCTCGATCTTCACCTTCCTCCCGTATCTCCTGTTGAAGAAATTACTGTAGAACTGGAAGATATCCTGATAAAAGCAAAAGAAGAAAATCCGGCACTGGATGGTACAATAAGATTTACTACCATCCACAGAGGTTATGAAATACCTGAAAAAGGAAATGTAGTAAAAACGCTCAAAGATATTTATAAAAATATGAATCTAACCTGGAATCCGCAGGTCTTTCGAAGTCATTCAGATGCAAATATATTATGGACTGCCGGTATAAAACCTGTAATACTGGGAGCAGGTAAACTGGAAGAAGCCCACAGACCTGACGAATCCATTTCTTTCGAGCAGATCTGTACGGCTTCTGAGATATATTTTAATATATTGAATTCATATATAAGTGAAAAGTGAATGGTGAAAAGAATTCCGTCCATTCACTTTTCACTTATATGATATGCCTTGCCTTCAAATATAACAATCACATTATTGCCTACAGAAAGATATTTACCGAGTTTTGGATAGGTTTTGAGAAGTTCAAAATATTTATCACTCAAGAATTTCACTTCTATCTTATCTTTGCCATCTTTATAGAGACTGTCTGTCCATATACCGGATTTAAGATAAAAAGTCTTATCTTCCACTGTTTTTATTGATTCTGTAACATCTTTCGTAAGCCCCCCATCCCGATAGGCTTTTGAAGCCGGTGCGGGCTGAACCGTATCTGCTTTCTCATATTCTTTCAATACCTTGCTTGCCTGAACATTTACCTCTCCAGAGGCACTGCTATCAGACGAGTATCCGCCACTTTTATCATCTCTTCCCTGAACATAAGGCATATTTGAATATAGCCTTTCATCATAATCATCTTCAGTTCTTTGAGATACAGGGCGTCTGCCTGTAACCTCTTCCTGTATCAAAAATGACGTATAAGGTGTAACAATACCGTATTTAATGGAAAGTGCTTTTATTTCTTCCACTGTTTCCCTGTTTTCTCCGTGGAGCCTTATTTCATTTAAAAGATATCCTATTTTTCTGGTAGCCCAGAGACATGGAATAAAAGAATTATCACTGTTGTTTTCAGAGAAGGTTTTTTCATAAACATATTTTTTCGTTTCTCCGTTTACTTTTCCCGACATAGTTATCGCAGTATGACCCGCATCCGTGTATCTTCCTGTAAGAATAAGCTGGCTTCCTCTGAACAGATCGGGGAGATCCTTCGGATACATATCCTTGACTTTGATTTTACCGAAATCAAGCGATAAATCCGAGAGCACAGGATGACTTATTTTGGTAAAAAAGGAAGAAATTTCTACTTCCATTTCCTCACCGGCCTTCAGATAGGACGTATAGCCCTGATTCTGTTCCGCCATAAGGTCAAGGAGCAATGTATTCACATCTGTTCCAACACCAAAGGAGAAGATTCGCACCTTTGCTTTATTCTCAAGAGAGATATTTTTAAGAATTGCATTTGTATCAGTTTCCCCCTGTGTGGGAAGACCATCTGTAAGAAATACGATATATTGCGGTCTTTTTTCCTCTGAAAACTGTTTTAAACTTATGCAAAAAGCTTCGTCAATATTGGTTCCTCCGAGAGGTTTCAGGGTATCTACAAATGTTTTGGCTTTTTTTATATTTTCTTCTGTTCCCTCCACCAGTTTATTACTGTAAAAATCTGTAACAGAATTAAAAGTGACAACATTAAACCTGTCTTTGCCGTTAAGATTTGAGAGACAGAATTTAAGTGCTTTCTGGGCATATGTAATCTTATCTTCATCATACATACTGCCTGAAGTATCCATGACAAAGATAATATCTTTAGGTAAAATCTTTGTTTTATCCAGTTCCTGCCCCGGAGAAGCAATGAGGAGGAAAAATCCATGCTCATCACCCCTGTCTTTATAAGTCAGCAGGTTAAGACCGAAATCCTCTTCAGATACACCGTAATAAAGGACAAAATCTTTATCACCTTTATAACTCGTATCTTCAAAACCTGCTTTTACAGATTTATCGCCGTCTTTTTTAATTGACATATTATGAGTGGGTGAATAAAAAGATTTAACAGGTACCGATGAAGAGAGTTCCACGCCTATGGTAAGCTCTTTTACGGGCCAGTCAGACGTTTTTTTCGCCAGAGGGAGCTTGAATTTACAGAGTCCCAGGTCAGAAGATAATACCTGAGAATAAGTGATTGAAATTTTTGTCTCTCCCCTGGCAGGAATGGGATATATTCTTGCCCGGAACATACCAGAGCCGATATTTTCCAGAAGTCCGGGGTCTTTGAGCTGTCTTACAATACTTTCATATATAGAAGCTGCTTCATCCTTATCCATTATGTTTCCTTCCACTTTTTTGCCATTTATAAGCATGGAAAAATTGGATATAGAAGCATCTGCCGGCATGGGGAAAATAAGGGTTGCTTCCATATCAGAAGAAGAATTATTTTTAAGTTTCTCCTCTATTGTCACCCTGGCAGACTGTTCTTTGATTTTAATATCTACTCTTTCATATTCTACAACAAAGGATCTGTCACCCTGAGGAACCCTTTCAACTATATATTCCTGGGACATTACACCGGTAATTGATAAAATTAAAAATAATGAGATGAATGAAAACTTTGAGAACATCTGAACCACACTCCTTAATAATCAGTGAGCAGTGACCAGTGAGCAGTTATACATACTACCTCACTGGTCACTGCTCACTGATTACTGTACATAAGTTCCCCCACCGTGCCGTGTGCAGATCACTTTGAATCCTGACGTAAATCAGGTGGGAACCACTATAAGTAGTTTAAGGATCCCTCACCGGGGAGGTCTTCACAACACTACTAGAATTAAGTTCCCTTCAAAAAATTGTCGGATCAAAAATATAACCCACAAACACAAACAAAGCAGGGGAATATTTATTTCGTCTATTAAATTTTAGTCGTCTAATTTAAAAATTTTTTCCAAAAGCATAATAGCATATTTTTCATCTAATTGCAATGAAAAATTACCATACAAAAAATGGAGTCCAGAATCTATGCCATGCAAATTTGACAAAGCACAGGCTGTGATTATGACGTGGCAGTTCAGAGAGGCGGGCTTTAATGTCTTTATTATTCGGATCATTACGTAATTCTTCAGAAAGGTAACATGCGGCTTTTTCAGAGTTTCCAATATTCAATTCCAACATGCCCATATTATAATAAACGCCTCTGATAGCTACAGGATAATGTAACAGAAGCATTAATTCCCACTGACGTATGGCAGAAATATAATTACCGGTTCTGGCATAAGCCATACCGAGCCATAACTGGCATCTCGGACAATCAGGGTAAAGAGCCTGAGATTTCTCCAGCTCTGAAATCCCTTCCTCTGTCATACCTTTATCCAACAGTCTTTGTCCTTCAAGCAGATGAGGCATAAAACAAACATCTCCATTTAAACCGGTAAATGTCTTTGATAGATTGTAAAAACGTGATTTTCTCAAATAAATCCTGCTGGATGTATCTTCATATGCAATAAACCATTCCTTTGAAGCAGGCAATAATTCATTAAAAAAAGGAAAATTATCATACAATAGAGACTGAAAGATTATATCGATTTTACGGTTATCAATTATGGTGAAGGCTTTTTCATTACCATTTAAAATATATAAATATTCTCTGACTGAACTGACATCATATACGGCTTCATCTCTTGGATCAATGTAAACAGGACATAGATTTTTGAGTTTCCATATAAGATATCCTCCTGAAGTCAGAGAATTAAATAGATTTCCTTTTATTTTATTATCAATAAGGAAATTACATGCACTATCAGGGAAAGTTTCCCACCTGATAAGTCTCGCTGGAGGACAGGCCAAACGAAAAATCATAAGACCTTCCCTGACTAATAAAATAAAGAGAAATATAACGGAGATTATTCTTAACGTTCTATTGTAATAATTATTAAACCATTTTCTATTCAATAAAGCGATATTAGGCATTAAGCTCTTTATTATATTATCGAAGAAAACTGAAACAGTAGGGACAAAAAACGGTAATAAAAGTAAATGATGTCTTTCTGCACCAAAAATTAAAGGAATAAAAACAACAACAAGACTGACATCAAAAAAACGCTTCTTTTTAATCATATATACAGCACCTGATAGGACTGATATCATAAAAAAAAGTGTGATACGGCAAGCTGGTGTCAGGAAATCCGGCTTCTGTGCTTCTGTTATAATACCCTTAAAAGGGTCTGGAAAAATTATACAGGAAATAATATGATATGGTGTCTTAAAAGTATGGGGACTGATAAATATGGATAAAATACAGAGAATAATTACAATAAAGAGATATTTCTGCCTTTTATATAACTCTTTACCACTGATTATTTTTTGAATTGCATATATTATAGAGTAAACTATAATTAAAGCAAGACCGATTAAAGAAACTCCTCCATGTAGATTCGCCCAGATTACCATTAAAACAGGGAACAAAAATATAAGCTTTTCTTTACCATTAATAACCAGTTCAAATATAAGTAAAAATAAAGATCCCATACATAAAGAAACCATCTGTGGACGAACCCACCAGTAGGAAGATAAAATTAAAGAAGCCCATAGAGTTATTATAAGAGAAATAAAGAGACCTGCCCCTCTTAATCGGGCAGTATAGAACAGACAGGACATGGGAAAAAGAAATAAAAAGGAACGAAATAATATAATAGTATTTAACCCGCCCAGTGAATAAAGAAAATATACTATTAATTCAAATCCCCATGAATAATTAATCCATTGATAGCCATATCTGGTATGAGAAAAGGTATCTTTAAGATAAACACTTTTCAAATGCCACATATCCTGACCTGCAGCAAGATGCCAGAATAAATCCGTATCAAATGCGACAAACGGTCTTAAACTCAGGTGCAGAACAATAAAAAAGGTTAATAATATTGAAAGCCACTCTATTATTATATATAAGTTTATAGATTTAACAGATGAAAAAGCAGAAAAGAAAGAAAATCTTTTCATAAGAATATTATGTTGACCTTTTCTATTATCGTTTAACGTCCGTAAATCAAAAACTCGGTCACATCCTGCAATTTATTACTGCCAGATGTGACCGGGGTAATTAAAGTTCTATAATAGACAAATCAGGCAAGCTTTATATTTAACTCTCTGAGCTGTCTTTCCGATACTGCTACTGGTGCTCCTGTAAGAGGGCACGCTGCAGTTTGAGTCTTTGGAAAAGCTATTACATCCCTTATACTTTTCTCCCCTGCCATAAGCATTACAAGCCTGTCAAGGCCGGGAGCTATACCTCCATGAGGAGGAGCACCATATTCAAGGGCTTTCAGGAGAAAACCGAATTTATATTCTGCTTCTTCAGCAGTAAGCCCCATAATCTTAAAGATCTTTTCCTGTATATCTTTTCTGTGGATACGTATACTTCCGCTGCCGAGTTCTGTACCGTTAAGGACAAGATCATAGGAACTGGCTCTCACCTTAAGAGGATCTGAATCCAGATATTCTATATCTTCTGTAAGAGGACATGTGAAAGCATGATGCTCTGCATCTATTTTATGTTCTTCTTCATTATATGAGAAAAGAGGGAAGTCTATGACCCAGAGGAAACTGAACTCTCCTTCTTTAACAAGCCCCAGTTCCTGGGCAAGAGAAATCCTTATTTCTCCGAGCACGCGGCTCGCAATGTCACGCTTATCAGAAACAATCAGTATTACATCATTATCAGCAACAGAAAATCTTGACTTTAAATGTTCTATATCCTCCGGAGTTAAAAATTTTTTTATAGACGATTTAATATCGCCACCTGTAAAGGAAATCCACGATAATGCTTTTGCTCCCAGTCCTTTGGCCTTTTCATTCAATTCGTCAAACTTCTTTC
This sequence comes from Bacillota bacterium, assembly GCA_029555925.1. The sequence goes on along the minus strand of JAKPQU010000195.1, from coordinate 481 downwards.
TGGAAGCAGAGGAGAAGTTTGCCACTTTTATACCTCTTACGACACCGCCTCCCTGAATATTCTCTTTAAAGGCATTAAACTGTGAATCTTTAAATATTTCAGAGAGATCTTCTATTTTCATGCCATAGCGAAGATCCGGTTTATCAATACCGTACCAATCAATAGCATCTCTATGTTTAATCCTGAGAAAAGGTAAGGGAAGCTCAATATGGAGAGCATCTTTAAAAATACGTCCCATAAGCCCTTCTGTTATATTAAGGACATCTTCCCTTTCCACAAATGACATTTCCATATCTATCTGAGTAAATTCAGGCTGACGGTCTGCCCTCTGATCTTCATCTCTGAAGCATCTGGCTATCTGATAATATCTTTCAAATCCAGATACCATAAGCAATTGTTTAAATAATTGAGGAGACTGAGGGAGTGCATAGAATTTACCCTGATGAACCCTGCTCGGCACCAGATAATCTCTGGCACCTTC
>JAKPQU010000175.1 GCA_029555925.1 Bacillota bacterium | reverse complement strand
CTGTCAACTATCATGTAAGATGTACCGAGGTAAGCATAAATAATACATATATACTCTCGTGACGCGTCACGCGTCACGGGAGGAAAACGTTTATTAAATGCTTATGCTCAGGTCAGTAAATAATATATTTCTCCATCTATGTCAATAGTCCTCTGTGAAAAATAAAGGTCACAGATTGTGTTTGAAAATGACAGGTGATTTTATATACAGTCGTAAAAAAAACACTATGGAAAGATTGCTATTATATGTTTTCTCTGGTATAATTAAATAACAGTAAATTAATTTATAGAATAGAATTTTTCATGTTTATAGTGTATTTCATAACAAAGGACATGACCGGGGCGGTCACAACCAGATATGAAAATTAACAAACATTGAAGCATAAGAGTTTATTATGTTCATATAAAATTATAGATAATCCTCGCGTTACGCGTTATGAATTATTTAATTTCTAATAAGTTATGAAACCAACTATAATGGCGTAAAATAAAGCTTTAGATGAAAATTATGTAGCGGCAATTTAGCTGAATAATTTGTAGGACTGGCAAATATGACTGCTAAAAAGATTTTTAAATCTTTATCAGGGTTAAATCTTACTGAAATTATGGTTGCTCTGGTTATACTGACACTGGCTGTTATAACAATAACAGGTATGTTTATTGCCGGCATTATGGGCATTAAAAAGGGGGACAATATGGTGCTTGCCACAAATCTGGCTCAGTCTACCCTTGAGTTATACGAGAAGGAATTCCTCTGCAATTTTGATGTTTATGCCACATCAGGCAGTCCATATACTCTTCCTGAAGTTAAGTCTGATAATATGAAATTTTTAAGAAAAATGGCACTAGATGATACTGTTGATTCCGTTCATGATACTAATCGACTGAAAAAAGTTACAATAAGCGTGTACTGGTACGATAAAAATCTGGAAGGAAAATCTTTAGAAATACAGGGGGTAAAGAAAGAACTGAAATTTTCCGCTTATATACACAACTACCTTGCTGTTCCGACAAAAACACCATGAGGATTATGAGCTTGAAGTATGAAAAAATGAAAATTAATAAGGGCATGTCACTACTGGAAGTTGTCATAAGCACCATAATTTTTCTGTGTCTGATGGGGATAGCTTCTCAAATTATGTATCACAGCCTCAAAATTTCAAAGGAAGAAAGTGGTCTTTCTTTTATAAGAAAAGAAGCAGTTAAAGGCATAACATGGTTCAGTAAAGATCTGAGAAGAACCCATGGAGCTTCACTGAGTGATTGCAATACCCCTGTTCCCAATGTTTCAAAAGCAATAAGTTTTTTAACAACTCTGAGAAGCGGTACAGCCGGTTCTCAGCCAAATACTCACGTAGCTTCTCCACAGTGGGAAGCCTATGTTATATATTATCTCGAGTCTGACCCCCGCTCTCCCCGGGAGGTAAAAAATTCAACTCAACCATACTACTATTTGTTAAAGAGAGCAATATCTTCTCCTGTAACAAATAATACCCTGAAAGCAGGAGGCTATGTGGCAGTGTTCGATCCCAATGCCTATGGCTTTGAAATTCCACTGGCCGTTAATGATCTTGCCCATATACTTGATAAGACAGATGACCCGACTATAGAACCCCATGTAGTTGCAAGAAATATTTATGATGTTTCTGTAGAAATGCCGGATGTAGAACCTTCCTGTTGTGAATTACGTATAGAAACAAGATATAAAAGTCCGAGGGGGGGAGAAAACGGCGGAGAATTAAAGGCAGTAGAGACATTGAACGTATTTATGAGAAATACTATTATGAAAATTAAATAGAAAAGAGCTGTTTGTAAAATGAAAAGATATTCAATTAAAAAAGGAATGGCTGTTATATCGGCTCTCGGCATAAGTTTTATACTACTTGGTCTGGGCACTGTTCTTATGATGAACAGTTATTCCCATATGAGTATGTCCATGAAGTATTATTATGATACGGAAGCATTGAATGTTGCAGAAAGCGGCATTCATTATATGATTTATCAACTGGAAAAACTTGGCTCTATAAGTGCTATACCTTCTACTAAAAATTATAGTGATACCATTGGCAGAGGAACTTTTAACGTTTATGAATATAGTTCGAATATAAGTAAATCTACCTCTACAACTATTATAGATGTTTTTGGCGACTCCAGGATTATTCCTCCTTATTCCATGCTGGTAGTATCAAAAGGAACGGTTCCGGCAGGAGGGGGGAATAAGTCCAGTAAGATTGTGGAAGCTATTGTACACTATCAGTTTGTTCCCATGACACTTTACAGTGATGGTGCTGTATCTATAAATACGGTAGCCGGCACCGGCCCACTTGATCTACAGCTAACTGCTAACCCTGACAGATTTCCCAGTAATATCCATTGTAATTATTCAGGCCCCTTTACCTTTTCCAAGGGTTCTAACGTATCACTTTCTTTAAATCATTCAACAGTTGCTTCCAGTGGAACTGTCGGAGATGCCACCACAATTGCCGATATAAAATCAGCAAAAGGCATACCGGTAAGCAATGTCCCTACAAAAGAATGTTTGAAATTAGACTATAATACCCTCAGGGCAAGAGCTAAAGCATTTTCTATAGCAGGTGGCGGCAATGAACATGAAATGGATGAACATGTACCGGATATAGGTCTATTGTTTGCCAGTGCTCACGTTACTTTTAAAGGAAAGATAAAAAATGAAGGCGGCACGTTGAAGGCCAGAGTACACATTTATCTAAAAGTACTGGGAGTGACGGTTTACGACACGGAAAAGTGGGTAGATATGAATGATTATATGCCTCATGGTATGACCTGGGGTAGTAATACCATTACAGTAAATGAGAATAATATTTATCACTGGGGTGGTAATTTAGACATGAATCTTGAAGGTGATACTCCCATACATATCAAGGTTAATGATAATATCTATGCCGGTCTTTTTGTAGACGGAGAGCTTAAGTCATCTAAAGTTACTGTTGATGCACAGTCATTTACCTTTGCCACTAAAGATACGCCTATTGTGCTGGAAGATTCCAGTATGCATATATACAGTCCTGTAAATACACATACAGTAGCAATTTATGGAGGTTCTTTCACTCTTTCTACCAGTGCAACTCCTCTGCCGGGAGGAAATACCTTTAAAGGAGTTGTTTATACGACAGACGGTGCCATAACTCTGGAAAATAAATGTAACGATAGTGCCAATAATAGCATTACAATTGAAGGTATTATAATAAATGCCGATCCCCATAAGCATAACAATGCCGGCGTTGTTGTTAAAAACAGCGCCACCAACGGTTGTGTGGTAACATTCAGATATAATCCCTATGTAACAGATTCCACAATGAACTATAGCACAACACCTGTTTATCTCCAGCCTGTATACTGGCGGATAGAGTAATTGTTGAGTAAAAAAGCATTCTTTATGGCTGAATTGTAAGATACATAACTTGACATAATTTTCCCTGTATAGTAAAATAAGTAAATTATTTTAAAAGATACCCTTTCGTAAATTGAGCATAATTTTTAAGTAAAATTCTTATGGAATAAAGGTTTCAGTCTTTTATCTGTTTATAACTATTTATTTTCTTCACATGGAGATTAACATGCTCAACTCAACAAAATATATTTTGAAAAATCAGGAGGAATTCGTCTGTGTATATTACTAGAGGAATTTTCTTTTTTCTTACGATAATTATTTCTATTTTTTTTATAACCGGTACTGTTAATGCAATGGAGAAGAATTTTGAACAACTGGTATCAGAACTTAAATCGCCTTCAGCAGAAAATCGAATTGATGCGGCATGGGCTCTCGGAGAACTTGGAGACCCCAGAGCAGTAGAATATTTACTGAAGGTTCTTTCCGATCCGGACGATACAGTACGTTATAATGTAGTAAAAGCCCTTGGCAATTTAGGTGATAACAAAGCAATTCCTTATCTTGCAAAAGCTTTAAAACTGGAAGTTCAGCCATGGATAGTTCAGGCTATCCAGGAAACTATACAGAAATTAACAGGCATGCAGCATGGACTTTCATTCTAATCTGCCTTAAATTTTCTTATCTGGTGTGAATAATATTTGCAACATAAAAAATCGAAAAGCCTTACAAATAAATTAAAAGAATTATTTTTTCCTTCTCAATCAAAAGAAGAGGTAAAAATAAACGCAGCGCCATGGGAAGAAAAAGAAGGTGTTAAATGGGTTTATTTTAAAGAAAGGTCGGAAGATTTACCGGCTGAAACAGAAGAAGATTTAACACCAAAGAATTATGCAGAATATATTATTAAGAAAAAAGAAGAACATAGTGATACTGCTAACGTATTACCGCCTCCTTCTTTACCATATTCCAAGCAGGAGTCAAAAGAATTAACCTTTTCTGTTTCGGAATTTGCCAGAGATTACGGCCATAGAGGTTATGGGAATGAAGGAAAAAAGACTAAAGAATTTAAAGTTAATGCCAGAGAGAAAAACCTGGAAGAAGAAAAAGCTCTTAAAAAATATACATCTCTCATTAAAGAAGACCCTTCCAATACTGAAGCAAGAAAAAAACTTATAAAGCTTTACCTGGACAGAAATGACTATTCCATGTCATTGAAAGAAAGCCAGAACCTTGTTTATACATCTCCTGATTATATAGAAGGACTAGTATTTGCAGGAGATATAAACTTTATACCACCTTTTTATATATTTCAAATCTTGGTCCATACCAGACAGAGTGGCAAGCTCAGTTTTTACCTTGCAGGAGAAGAAGCTGCATTGTTTTTTTTACAAGGTAAGGCAGTCCACGCAGAAGATAAATGGGGAAAAGGCGAAGAGGTTGTAAAAAGGATATTGAGCTGGAGAGAAGGACATTTTCAGTTTGTTCCAAATAATGTAGCCTTCGAAATGACTATAACCAGACCTATCGAAAAAATACTGACTCAGATAGTAGGATATCCATTTAAAACAGAGCTTTTTTCTGATTTATAGATATTAATTAAATGCTTTGCCCTGATCTACTCAGTCCTCTGACGACAGGTGTTTACTCCCCCTGGAACAAATAAAAAAACGATGGTATACCATCGTTTCTATAGTTTTCTTAGTAGTGTGTAGTAAAAACCTTTTACAGCTTATGACGACTGTTCCCCCTGCCAGTTCTGGTGAACTGAAGCAGGAGGCTTCTAGAGTAACCTTACTCAGAGACTTCAGTCAAAGTCTGTTATATAATTACAATTTATACTTAATATACCTTTATAAAACTAGAGAGGCAGACCTCTTGACAGGCTTCCGCCGCCGCCAAGGAGAAATCCGAGCTGACTTCCAACACCGGATCCCATTACTCCTGCCATCAATAATGGAGCAAGAGGTAAAGCTGCTCCACCTGTACCAAGAACCAGTGCGGCTATACCAACTCCTGCTGCAAAGCCAAGTAATTTCCCGAGAAATCCACCCATTTTTGCTGTTTTACATCTTTGATTTATAAGAGCTCCTCTTCTTGCTATTCTTGCATTCAGAGCTGCCAGATCTGCATCACTGGCCACGCCTCCTCCTGCCATGCCCACTCCGCCTCCTACCATGCCGCATCCGCCCATACCCATAAATGGTGTCATTCCGCCCATACCGACACACATGGAACTCATTCCTCCGAACATACTCATACTTGACATGAAACCGCCGGAAAATATTCCTCCGCCCATGCCTATCTGCATATAACTTTGCATTCCAACTGCTCCGAAACCAAATGAAGCACCTACTGCTAACATTTTATATACACCTCCATAATTTTTACCCCTTAATCATTACCCTTTATATAATTCTTTAATTACTTATCACGACATTAGAAAAAATGTAAAGGGGGGATGCGTATTTTTTTTATAATTTTTTACTGTTTATCTGATTGGAGTTCTATAAATATTCTTATGACACAATCATTACGAGCGTAATCTATCTGAAATCCTTTTAACCGGCTCAATTCAGTGAGAGAAACATATATTCCTTCCTTCCTCTGAATTGCATTTATCTTTTCACCGTTAAATGTGGCAGTTTTACTCTCAGGATTATATAGAAAAACCTGTGAACCAGATGGTAAGATGTCATCCGAGCGTATCATTATTTCATCGTTACTGCCGTCCCTGTAGGCTTCTACCGGTAAAAATTTATTGTTTATTATTATTTTTGTCATATTAATGAGAATCAAATTTTCCGAAGGTCTTTTTACTTCTACCAGTCCTGTTTTTACCAGGGAAGAGAGTGGCAAAAATGCTGTGCCTCCGAACTGTCTGGCTTTAAGATTTTTATTTACTATAAGAACATTACTGTTTTCAGGTTTCCACTGGAATTTTATACCTGTTATATTTCCGAATTCTCTTAAGGATATGTATATTTCTCCATGATATAAAAAAGCTTTTTTCGCCAGTGATATATCATTTAAAAGAAATTCGGGATAATAGATATTTATGAGTCTTTTATTTTCTCTTTTCACATGAATAGAGAAATGTTCTGCCAGTTTTTCTACCGGAATCCAGGATTTTCCTCTCTTCAGAACACATTTGAACGATGTATCGCCAAATCTGGCTTCTTTTGTACTGTTGTTCCATGCAAATTTGATTCCCATTACATCAGAGATATATTTAATTGATATGAATGGTTTATCCTGTATTAAATCTCCTTCTCCCTGGACATGTTTCCCGTTTAAATTTATTACAACCGAGTAAAAACTTAACGTTCTTGTATCTTTATTTACCTGGTAGTCCATGTCAGCGATTTTTGCAAGTTCTATAGCATTAACATAGCATCGTTCATCATAAAAAATGAAACTGATTTTTTTCCCTTTTACAGTGGCCAGTGATTTCTCTTTATCTAGACTGATAGTATCGGAAGAAATGTTATTCCAGTCTTTCAGAGATATATAAAATTCTTTTTTACCACCCATGATATCCATAGGGTATATGGATTTTACAGATACATCCTGTCCCTGAAAGACTACTCTGTAAGGATAGGATACCATAAGGAATGTTCCCGAACTTTTCTCCAGTATCTCTTTCACAAGTTTCTGGTCGTAAGGTATACCGGTTTTATCAAGTTTATATTTAAGGTTTTTTAATCTGTCTTTTTCTCTGGAATATATATCAGGATATGCCGCTATATATATCGAGTCTCCTTCCACTACTATATCTGTAGTTTTATAGATTATATCAACTATTGTCCCGATCTGTACAAGATCAAATACTTCCTTGACCTGGGCAGGATTCATTCTGATACATCCATGGGAAACCGAATAACCTATGGAAGAAGGGTTATTTGTGCTGTGTATGCCCAGATCATTTCTATCAAGACCCATCCAGTATTTTCCCAGAGGGTTATCAGGGCCGGGAGGAACAGGTTCCTCAACGGTCATTTCCGTATATTCCACCCCTTTATCATCTATTTTCTTAACAGGTTTCGGCATGGGATACCATGTAGGGTCAGTTTCTTTACTGACTATTTTATATTGTCCTGCAGGGGTCGGTGTTTTCGGACTCCCTGCCGCTATTTTATACTGTTTTATTATCCTGTCGTTTTTATATACGGTAAGGGTGAGAGCAGGTATATTTACACATATCCTTATTTCTTCTTCCGGCTTCTCCTGAGAGAACACTGTATTACTGAAATTTATAATAAAAGAGAATAATATTATAAATATTAATTTTTTCATAAAACCTCCTTGATTGAAATGCATAGGAATCTTTATTTTTATTAAATTATTATATAGAGGTTGATTTCAACTCTAAACGTTCAACACTCAACTGTAAACAACTCGCCAGAAAGGCGTTAAGTTCTGATTTGTAAGATGTGAGATGTGATATTAAGAAAATATTAAAAACTTCTTGCCAGTCTGAAACCGAGGGAATTACACAGGGCAGATGGCCAGCTGCAACTGCGGCTTGATGACCTGCAGTAAAAGGCTCCGGAACAATAGCTTCCGCCTCTTGGTACACGGGCAAGGCCGGAAGAAGGACCGGAAGGATTTTTTACACTTATAGCAGGATAGGGGCCATACCAGTCATTACACCATTCCGATACATTGCCGCTCATATCATAAAGACCGAAATTATTAGGCAATTTCAATCCTACCTCATGGTGATTGCCTGAAGAGTTGCCCTGATACCAGCAATAATCCCCGTTTATATTATCGCCCCAGTAATACTGGGTATCTGTGCCGCCACGACAGGCGTATTCCCATTCTGCTTCAGTAGGAAGTCTGTATCCTTTACTGGAGAGCCATATATCAGAGTTCTGCACTCTGTTATTTCGAGGGCCATAACATGGCTCGTAGCCGGACTGAACACTCAACCAGTTACAGTACGCTACTGCCCCGTACCAGGTTACACTTACTACAGGCCTGTTTTTATAGCCCTGGCTGACTCTGAATGAACCCGGTCTTGGGCCACCGAGTATACCGCACCATTTACTGGAAACTATATTTATCCAGTTAACATTATCTTCCGTCTGATTACCCTCCGAGTTTAAAAATGCACAGAAGGATTCATTTGTAACAGGATATTTACCGATATAGAAGGAACTTAATTCAACTGTATGAACAGGTTTTTCCCCTGAATAGTCAACATCGCATCCCATATTAAACGAACCGGCGGGAATTAAAATCATCGGGGGATTTAAAACAGAAGATGTCGAATGTTCTTCTTCTTTTATTTCTTTTATTTCTTTTATTTCTTTTATTTCCTGTTTGAAAGACAGAGCATCAATCATATCTCTTGCACTTAAAAATCTTTCCCCTATATCGTCTTTCAGGGATTTCATAACAACATTTTCCAGTTCACAGGATATTGACGGAATTATCCTTCTCAGTGGTGTGAATGTAAAAGGTGCAGGATATGAACCGGTAAGCAGGTGATGAATAGTTGCACCAAGGGCATATAGATCCGACCTTGGTTCAACGTTGCCTTTATACTGTTCTTCGGGAGCGTATCCCGGTGTGCCTATAGCGGTTTTTTTTATCTGACCGTCATCATAGATAGTTCTGGCTATACTGAAATCTACTAACATAACCCGTCCGTCTTTATGTACCATGATGTTGGAAGGTTTTATATCGCGGTAAACAACAGGAGGATTCTGGTTATGCAGATAATCCAGAATTTCCAGGGCTTTTATCGCCCACTCAACAACTTTATCTTCCGGTAATCCAGGTTCCCCTTCGTTCGTCAGCTTACTTTCCAGGTCATATCCTTCTATAAAGGTCATTATAAGATAATAACGTTCATTAATAACGAAGTAATCCAGAACTTTAGGTAAATTCGGATGATCGAGACTTGCAAGAAGCATTGCTCCTCTTTTAAACCAATCTGCAATTTCTTTTTCCTCTGTTTCATCGTCAACAGAAGTCACCAGTTCTTTGACTGCACACAGGCTGTTGAATTTTTTGTCTATACCTTTATACACATTCAGCATACCACCGGTTTTTATTAAAGTAACGATTTTATACCGGTTAAGCAGAACTGTTTCCGGTGGCAGATGTCCTCCGATGAGAGACATCTCCAGAACATTTCCGCATCCGCTGCAGAAAGCTGCTGTATTTATATTGTTTTTTGTGCAATTATTACAGAATTCTGACATAATATTTATATGAGTGCTTCATGACATGTTTTTATTATAGAAAATGATATCCGATTATTATAGCTTACTTATTCTATCTTATCAATAGGTGATTTTTTGAGTTTTTTAATTATGAAAGGTATTTTTTGCCTTTTGTAGTATAAATCAGTGGTGGAAATAATCCTATCCGTTCATTTTGCGTAACTACAATAAATATCAGCCGGGAGAAAAGACTATGAAATGTTTGATTGTGGAAGATGACCGTCATATACAGAATATGCTTAAAACATTACTTGCCATGCATGGCTGGGAATGTAATTGTGTCCTTAACGGTATAGGGGCGATTGATGCTTTTGCTCATGCCCATAAAGATAAAGAACCTTATGATTTGATTTTTATGGATATCATGATGCCATGTATGGACGGACTGGAGGCATTGAAACAAATTCGTGAAATAGAAACTGAACTTGGAATTGACGAAGAAGTAAAAATAATTATGTTGACAGCCCTTAATGACCCCGGTACTGTTTTTAATGCCTATTATGAAGGCAGAGCCTCAGCTTATATACCAAAACCTTTTGGACAGGACGATATCTTAAGAGAATTAGAAAAATTTGGTTTTTAAATTTTTACCCAAAAACTTCAGCAATAGTAACAAGGACGTTTATAAGTTCATTTAATGCTCTCAGGGAAGCTCTTGTTCTTGCTACATGGGCTTCTTCTGCAGGAACTGCCAGTGATATCGTATGACACAGTGGGATAAACAGCGATGTCTGGCTTCCTGTAAGGGAGGCTCCCATAGAAAGATTGCATCCGCTTTTTACAAGTTTCTCATACATATTAATGCCAAAAGACGGGTCTATAAGGTTTTTCCCCTCGTAAAGTCTCATAATACAGTGTTCAATATGTCCGCCTTCTACATTATTAAATCCCGGAACATCACAGTTTACCATGAGTGAGAGAGACTTTAATCTGTTGTTGGCAAAATAGGCTCCTTTTTTTGCTGCAAACATAGAACATTCTTCTGCAAAAACAAGCATTACTGCAATATCAGATCTTTTTATCATAGATGCCGCCTCAATCACTCCGAAAGCAGTAACTCTAGGATCAATGGCTTTACCTTCAATCCATTCACCGTAAATAGATGCTTTTTCTTTAAAAGTAAAAACTGTTCTGAATGGCTGTAAATCCTTGCCATGTAACAGAAGATCCCCACCTGATATAATACCGTTGCAATCTCTTAAAGATGTGCCGTCATTATCCAGATAATCCATGGCAATTAAAGGTCTTTCTGAAAAAGCCCGGGGTGCTGTACCTATTATACGTGTATTGAACGTTTTGCCTGATGCTCCTGGTGACATTACTATGCCGCCTATTTCATCTATATGTGACACATAGAGGATTCTTATCTGTTCCATAGTGCTTCCGGGAGGTAAAAGTAGCAGAAATCCGTCTTCTACCATATGGGAAGTCCAGCTATTAAGTCTTTCCTCTGCCCATTTTACTGCAGGCCCGCAGGCAGTTCCGACTGAAATAAGATCACAGAATTCACATAATTTTTCCGTATTTATATTGTCAAATGTTCTCATGATTAATATTCCTTTCTCCCTGTAAAGGTTATTCTCGGACTTTTATCCGAGTCCGGTCCGCAGTAACATCTGAGATCTGTAAAACCTGCTTCTTTAAATAAGTTATACAGTTCCGAACAGGTAAATAATCTTACTGATTCGTAATAGTTTTTTTCCTCATTATTTTCTCTGATTTTTATTTTTTTTTCGACACGGAGGCCGTCGCAGGAAATCCATCTGTTTGAGATTATCTCTTTACCGTCCTTATATACGGTATCTTCTGTAATTAAATTTTTTTCGATATACGATCTGTTCATATAATCCAGGAGAAATATGCCGCCCGGGATCAGACATCCTTTTACTTCCTCTAAAACCTTTAAATTTTCACTGTCCGAGAAAAAATAACCGAAGGAAGTAAAGAGGCTTAAGACCAGATGAAAATGTTGTTTGAAAGGAATATGCCTCATATCTCCCTGAATATACGTAATATCCATGCTGTCTTCCTGTGTCAGTAAATCTACGGAAAGGTCTATGCCGTACAGGTCTTTATATCCTGCTCTTCGAAAGGCACGAAGATGCCGTCCCGTTCCGCAGCACAGATCAAGGACAGGCCAGTCCTTTTCTGCCCATGTGAGTTTTATTATATCTTTTACGTCATCTTCTGCCTCTCTGTCATCCCTGTGGGCATAGATAGAAAGGTAGTCCGTACCAAAACTTTCTTCGTACCAGTTATGTAATTCCATGTTCAAGTTTATCAGGTACTCTGTACCACAACTTTCTTCATACCAGTTATGTAATTCCATGTTCAAGTTTATATTGTGCCCAGTTATTTTTCAGATATAGAAAAGCTTCAAAATCAGGCTGAATTATAAAAGGATTTTTTTTCTTTTCTTCACCTATCGTAGAAACAGGAGCAATCCCATAATTATGTCCCGGGTAAACTACTGTTTCTTCAGGCATAGTCATCAATTTTTCATGTAATGATGAATATTCCTTCAAAGCATTTTCTCTGCTGTGAGTTCCTCCTACTTTGCCGACAAAAAGCGTGTCTCCCGTGAAAAGTGCATTCCCTGTATAAATACATATAGAATCTTCCGTATGGCCCGGCGTATGAATTATTTTTATATTTAAAGAACCGAGAGGAAGTTCTGTTCCGTCTGAAACGGTCACACCTGTTTCTTCGTCTCTGTGACCGTAAAGCAAAGGAGTTTTGCCTGTAAGTTTTCTTATTGTACTATTCCCGTTCGTATGATCGCCATGACCATGGGTGCAGAATATATATTTAATGTCAAGGCCGAGTTTTTTTGACTCTTCTAAAATCATCTCAGGATTATAGGAAGGATCAATTATAAACCCTGAACCTCCTTCCTTATCTCCTGCAATATAGCTGAAATTTCTGTCTCCGCCGGGACAGAGTTGTTTGACTATCATAAAAAATCATCCCCTTTTTCAGTGACCGGTTATATATTACTTCTTAAGAATCGTAACGCGTAACGCGTAACGCGTGACGGGTGGTTAGTGATGCGTGATGCGTAATTTCACCGGTACCGGGCGAACCACTGTGGTTCGCCCCTACGACTCACGACTCACGACTCACGACACCATAATTTTTTCAAGCTCTTTTAAGAGTCCTGCCTCAAGAGTATCGGATAATTGAAATAATCCCTCATCTGTCAGGAGACAATAATTCGGATTTCCATGATAACTGTTATCTACCAGAGACCCTTTATCGACCTGTATGGCCCCTATTATATCTTCGGTATTTATATTTCCTTCAGGGTTTCCTACTCTCTTATCTATAACATATACAAAACCTTCTTTTATTTTCTCCGCTTCACTTATGGCATCGGGATCATGAATTATTTCTCTGGATATTACACCGTGAAATACTTCAAGGAATGCTTTGTTCGGTATGAAGTTGTCCCTTTTTAATTCCAGGCCTTCTTTTAATTCACCTACTATTACTTCTTTTTTCATACCTTTTTCGAATATAATCTCGGTTCCGACAATAGATATAAATTTTCTCTCTTTTTCATCAATAGTAGATTCATATACATAATACTTCATTTTTTAGTCCTCCCATGTACTGATATACACACTATTATGCAATATTTATATCAGTAAGTCAAATGTTTCATGATGAAGCTATGGCTTTTATAAGAGTCAAAGCAGTTTTATATGTTCTTGGCCCTACGACTGTTGTAAGAATTAATTGACTGATAGGAGCAAAGCCTATCCAAATCCATTGACGACCATCTTCTGCACCATCTGGACTCTCTATATCAGAACCTGATAATTTGCTATTCTTACGTAAAACATAACTCCACATCTCGTCCAACTGCACTTCTGTCACAGAAAGTTCTTTCATCAATACTTCATTTATTTCTTTTGCTTTTTTAGATGCCTTTTTAAGCCATTCCAATACAGTTTCTTCTTTTACTCCGAGGACAAAGGATATACCTGATAATTCTACTTTTACCAATATCATTTTTAAAGCCATCATTACCTTCTCTTCTGGTGTCCTTAAATCATAGAATACTGTATATCTTGTTTCTGAAAACATTTCATTACATTCCTTACACTCAAATATTCTTCTCTTACCACTTTGTGTCAAATATGATGCAACTGAACGAATATTACCTTGACTATTCTTGCCATAACAATTACAATCAGGATTGGGACAACTTTGTCCCCAATTTTGTGGTTTTTTCATTTTTTTCATCCCTCTTTCTTGTAATTATTTTACATTGAAAGAGGGTGAAAGTTAACCACACATTTTTATATCAAAGTACTAACGGAAGAGCATCGAAGGATTTATTCTATAAGATTCAGTATTTATCTTATGACAGGTGTTAAATTTTCAGTTGCCTCGCGTGACGCGTTAGCGTCACGCGTCACGAACTATTATGGAAATATCGCAGGGAACAATACTTAAAGGTACATATAATATAATAAGGCTTCTCGGCAAGGGAGGCATGGGTAATGCTTATCTTGCAGATACCCTGTGCCCTCCTTATATGAGACTTGTAATTAAAGAATTGAACCCTTCCCTTGCAGGTTTTGATGATCCGGAACAGGCAGGGGAACTGTTTAAAAAAGAAGCCGAATTTATGAAACGATTTTCTCATGACGGAATACCGAAGATTTTTGATTTTTTTAAGGAAAACCATAAAGATTATCTTGTTATAGAGTATATCGACGGACAGACTCTTGAAGAAATACTTAAATCCGTCCCGGAGTCGGTAACTGTTGAAAAAAGTATTTCATGGGCCATAGAAATTGCGGATATTATGGATTATCTGCACAATTCTTTTGAATTTCCAATCGTTTACAGGGATATAAAACCGGCAAATATTATGATAACACAGATGGGAAGAGTAAAAATTATTGATTTCGGCATAGCCCGTTATTATAATCCCGATAAATCCGTAGATACCTTTCGTCTCGGTTCTCCCGGATATGCACCGCCTGAATTATATAAAGGTCAGGTTCAGTCCAGTCCTCAATCAGATATATACAGTCTCGGAGTATTGCTGTTTCAGATGCTTACGAAATATGATCCTGCGGAAAGTCCTTTTAAATTTCCTCCGATGAAAAGTCTCTATCCTGACATACCGGAAACACTGGAGAAAATAGTTCTTAAATCTATAGAAATTCAGCCTTTAAACAGATATTTGAGTATGAAGGATTTTAAAGAAGCTCTTATGAATTACAGGGGAGTAAAAGTTCCTGCTATAAAACCACAGAGCCGTTATAAATTAAGAGCTCCCGGAACTTACGGAGAGCTTATTGAAGACTGGGCACCGGTTATAGTTACTATAACAATCTGTTATCCTTTAATTCCGGGAGCTATTATGAAGGGCGGAGGATTTTTAATATGGTTTTTATTGCTTTTATTTTCTCTGCCCCTGCCTGTATCAGGAATAATAAAAGATATAAGTCCGGTAAGAAATCTAATTCATGCATGTCTGCTTCTCATTCTTTTATTTGATTTTATGTTTTTTATTTATAAATTACTGAGATTCATATTTTGACTGTGTAATAAATGCTGTGTAAACCTCTATAAAAGTGTCATTTTATGGTAAGTTTACACGAATATCTTACACTCTCATATTTTACATGGAGGCTGTATAATGATTGAAGAAGGCCAGGTTATAGAAGGTTATACCATAGTAAAAACTCTCGGTTCCGGTGGCATGTCACAGGTCTATCTGGCAAGTGATAATAAAGATGTTTATTATGCCATTAAAGAACTGGCAGATTTTTCATCAGCCATAGAAAAGGACGTGGCTCTGAAAAGTTTTTATAAGGAAATAAATATTTTGAAGGAGTATTAACCATCCGGGATTACCCTATTTTTATGAACATTTTATCTATAAAGATAGACTTTATATGGTAATCGAATACATAGAAGGACAGACGCTGGATGACCCCCACCCGGTTCTTTAAAAGGAATTTTAGAAGAAAAAACAACCCGGTAAAAATTCTTATCTGTTTTTTATACTTATTACTGATGAAGGAAAAATTCACAGGAATATTACGATAAAGAACAGTTTCAGAGACTGTAAAGTTCATGACAGGGTGACTATCATGTATGACCCTGCCAATAGAAACAGGGCAGAAATCCTTGAGGATATACCTTTACCTGTCGATGATAGGGGAAATTTCTGCCCTGATAGAAGTTTTTTCGGATATTTTACTCTTGTCGCTCCATATATCCCATTACTTGCAGTAATCTTATATATTTATTATACATTTTAAAATTTTGACTGATAAATTTTGTGCAAACCTTTGATGAAGCTTTAGCTCATTGTAAGTCTACATAAAATATCGTCTCTTACTGTTTCAGGAGAATAAAATCGATTGCCTCTTTTATTACATTGAAATCTTCCGAACGTACAAGATAGGCATAATTACCCATAATATGAAACAGGGGAGGCATTTCCTTGTGAAGTACTATTAAATCTTTATATTTATCGATTACTTCATCATGGGTATATTTATAGTTTTTACTATATTTCCTTCCTATATAGCAGCAGTGGAATTTTCTGCTGTACTCAAAGGATAATTTTCCTGTAGCTATTATTTCTGCCCATGCTCTGTATACATCAATATCACAGGCAAAATTGAACATGTCTGTAGTGAGACCTCCCGGTGGCCTTATATTTACTTCCAGAGGAATTATACCGTTTCCATCCTTTTTTCTAAAAAATTCGAAGTGGAAAAATTTTTCTTTTACATTGAATGCTTTAACTATTTTGAAGCCTGCATCTTCCAGATCTGCCGGTATTTCCCGGAAGGAATAATAATACATGTCATTGTCTTCATGGACGGATTCCATTACACCCTGACCATAGGTATGGGATGTGTAGAAAACAATATTCCCCTCTCTGTCTGTCAGGCCGTCAAAGGTAAATATATTACCGTCAACAAATTCTTCCATAATATAATCAACAGGTGTTTTCTTTGCAAAAAAGTCTTCCAGTTCCTGTCTGTTATGGATTTTATAGGTATTTGAAGCACCCACTCCTTTATCAGGTTTTGCTATGACAGGGTAAGATACTTTTTTAATAAAAGCTTCCGCTTCTTTTATGTCTTTAACAACTTTTCCCTGTGCTACAGGAAGACCTGCTCCTTTAAATTTCTTTTTCATAAGGGATTTTAATTTTATGTGTTCAACAGTGGCACTGTTTATACCGATCATATTAAAATCACTTCTGAGTCTTGCCTCTGTTTCCAGCCAGTGTTCATTATGGGATTCTACTCTGTCTATCTTCCCGTATTTATGGGTAAAGAAACCGACGGCTTTCAGAACCTGATCGTAATCTTCCATATTATCTACTTTATAATATTCAGTGAGAGCCCCTTTCAGTTCGTCATTCAATTCCTCATATGGTGCATCTGCTATACCCAGAACATTTACTCCCATATCTTTCAATCTCACACAGAAAAGGTGATAGTTCGGGGGAAAATGGGGTGATAAAAAAACTAAATTCATAAATAAATTCCTTTCATATATTTATATATTATAGTGTATTTCATAACTTATTAGAATTTAAGGTCGTGACGCGTAACGCGTAACGCGCAATGTCATTAAGTTAAGGAATATTGTATTTCTGCTTAAAGGATTTGCCTCTTATTTCCTCTCCCTTGAGGGAGAGGATTAAGGAGAGGGTGTTTTTAAAAAGGCTATGTTTATAGCTTCCAATA
>JAKPQU010000169.1 GCA_029555925.1 Bacillota bacterium | reverse complement strand
AGGTGTATTGGAAGCTATAAACATAGCCTTTTTAAAAACACCCTCTCCTTAATCCTCTCCCTCAAGGGAGAGGAAATAAGAGGCAAATCCTTTAAGCAGAAATACAATATTCCTTAACTTAATGACATTGCGCGTAACGCGCGGGAGTAAAGGAAACCACATCGGGAATAACAACAGTTAGCGGGTACTAAGGTTCAGCGAATAGTAAACAGGAGAACTACGCGTAACGCGTTACGTAAATAATTATGAACGTTAACAAAAACCTGATAATATTATCCAGAATTTTCATAGTCCTCTTTTTATCTCTCATTATAATGAATTCTTACTGGGCTATATGGAGAGAGAAAGATCTCACGTCTATGACACAGAATCCCAGAAACAGAGAAAATTTAAATTTAAGAGGAAAGATTCTGGCAAGAGACGGCACAGTGTTTGCAAAAAGTGAGAAGAAAAAAAGAGTTTATCCCTACGGAGAACTTACATCTCATATTATGGGTTATCTCGACCCGGTGCTGGGGAAAACAGGCCTCGAGGACTCATGTGACGATATATTGCGAAGCCATGTATTCCCATTTTCCATAGAAGGTTTTAAAGAAAGATGGAATGAAGGACATCCAAAAGGTTATAATATTTATCTTACCATAGACAGTAATCTCACGAAAGTAGCTTATGATTCACTCGGCAATAACAGAGGTGCTGTGGTGGCAATGAAACCTCAGACAGGTGAAATACTTGTTATGATCTCAAAGCCCTCCTTTGATAATAATAATCTGGAGAAAAACTGGAAGGTTTATCAAAAAGATTCTAACTATCCCCTTTTAGACAGAACTGTCCAGGGAAGTTATGCTCCCGGCTCAATCTTTAAAGTTCTTGTACTCTGTGCAGCCCTTCAGGAAGGGGTGGTAAAAGAAAGTGATACCTTTGACTGTCCCGGCTATACAGACATAGACGGACACAGATTTTTCTGCAGCCACACCCACGGACACCAGACACTGAGTCAGGCTCTTGCCAATTCCTGCAATGTAGCTTTTTCCTCTATAGGATTAAAATTAGGCAAAGAAAATCTCCTCAAGTATTTTAATGACTTTCTGGGTCATGACTATAATCTAAAACTCCCGGTTTTACACTCAAAACTTACCGACAAAAATCTATTCAGCAACACTCTTATTGCACAGACATCTTTCGGGCAGGGTGAACTTGCCATTACTCCCTTTGAAGCATGTTTTATTGCTTCTGCTGTTGCAAATAAGGGAAAAATCATGTATCCTGTACTTATAAAAGATATTAGAGATTCAAAAAACAGATTAATAGAAAAAAAATCAAGTCATGTCATGGCAGATTGTATATCTTCAGATACTGCAGGCATTGTGACAACAATGATGGAGGCTGTTGTAAAAGAAGGAACAGGTTACAGGGCATATATAGAAGGTATCAGAGTGGCAGGTAAGACAGGCACTGCAGAACATCCGGGAGGAGCCAATAATGCATGGTTTATAGGTTTCGCTCCTGTTGAAAATCCAGAGATTGCAGTATCTGTTATAGTAGAAGAAGGAGGCACAGGAGGAGAAGCGGCAGCGCCGATTGCAGGAGAGGTTATGAGAAGTTATTTAAAAGGCGTGAAATAAAAATAATACAGGAAGCACCTTCTTTTATGCAAAATTATTTTATATACACAAAATACACCTTCCATTTTCATATGGTACTGTTGAATGACAGATATGACATAAAAAATCCTCCTGCTAAAAAATCAGGAGGATTTTTTTCAGATTATAAGAAAAAATTATTTACTTTCCATCACCAGAATTCTTCCCCACTGAGGCCTTACTGACATAGAAAGTATTTTATCTCCTTTTACGGTAGCGCCGCTTCCATCATTGAGGAGATCCGTAAAATTACCGGGACATTCAACAGTAAATTTAGCCCTTTTCTCCTTTTTGCTGTTATTAAGAATGATTACTATATATTCATCACCATATTTCCTTGAAAAAGCATAAACTTCATTCTTATCATCCGTAAATAGAGTATTAAAATCTCCAAGCTGAAGGGATTTATGGGAGTTTCTTATAGCTATCAATTTTTTATAGTGCTCTAAAAGATCATAATTTACTTCCACCCTGTCAGGTTTTAATCTCCTGGAACCATCGGGAAGATAAACTTCATCGACATATTTAAGATCATCCCAGATCATGGGTTTCCTGCAGCAAGGATCAGTTGCTCCCCACATACCCACTTCGTCTCCGTAATAGATCATAGGTGCACCCAGATAGGTCATCTGAAAAATAGCAAATATGTTCTGAGATTTTAATTCTTCTTCAGAAGGTTTTCTCGTATTATAAAGAGGATTGCTGCCTTTAGCTTTTTCACAGTACCAAGGCCAGTCTCTATAGGATACTACATCTCTGTTTACAATCATAGTTTCCATCCTTGCAGTATCATGACTGTCTATAAGATTCTGCATGCCATAGGCTACTTCACTGTCATAGGCTTCTCTCAAATCTCTCAGCTTTGTATCAAATTCCGTAGTAGAAATCCTGTTTTTCTCATCGAAAAAATACTCAGATGAGGTAAAGGCAAAATTATAATTCATTACGGCAGTAAATTCATCGCCTTCCAGATAGGGCTTGTTTACCTCCACCGTATCAATAATTTCTGCAGTCATATATGCTTCGGGATTAATGGATTTTACATGTTTGCTCCAGTCTTTCCAGAAACCATGGGGCACACAGAAGGCCACATCCAGACGCCATCCGTCTATACCATCAGAAGGATTTCCGTCTCCGTCAGGGTCCATCCATCTTTTCGTAATATTAAAGATATAATTTTTAGGTCCCGGGAGAAGATTGTTTTCACTTCTTCCCCATTCGGGAAGTTCTTTTACTCCGAACCAGCCTTTATAAGCAAATTCCTTATCTTTAGAAGGATCTGCCCAGGACGTAACGGTAAACCAGTCTTTATATTTTGAATTCTGCTGGTTTTTGACCACATCCTGAAAGAATGGATTCTTTATACCTATATGATTGAAGACTCCGTCTACGATAATTTTCATATTCCTCTTATGGACTTCTTTTACGAGTTTCAGAAAGAGTTTATCTGCTGAAGTCATAACCCATGTATTGGGGTCATCGGGGATTTCTTTTTTTATAAGCTCTCTGTCTCTTACGGGGTCAGGGCCAAAATTTGCATCTACATGATGGTACATTATGGCATCATATTTATGAAGAGAAGGAGATTCAAATATAGGATTAAGATAAATGGCAGTTACACCAAGTCTCTGAAGATAATCCAGTTTATCTAAAATCCCCTGAATATCTCCTCCGTATCTTCGGCGCTGAATATCATACCATATGGTTTTGTCATGATCACAGTTATTTATAATTATCTTAATATCTTCCTCACTGAATCCTTTATCTAAAAGTTTATCTTTTAATGTTACAGGGGAAAAATTCGTATTTTTTATAGATTTCAATTTCCCCGTATCAATTTTCCCTGAGAGGCGTGAAATAGTCTTATCTGTAATTATATAGAATCCTTTATTCTGTTTTTCATAGGGCTGAAGTTCGTACCAGTCGGAAGTCCATGGGTGAACCTGCCAGGAAGATATGTGATCATGGGGCCATGAACCTTCTATATTTTCCACCTTCGGATCATTTGTAGGGTCCCCGTTTCTGAAACGCTCCGGAAATATCTGATACCATACTACTGTTTTGGACCATTCAGGAATAAAACTCATGGTGCACTCCTTTTCCTCTGCCATGACAGGCAAGAGAAAGATTGTTAACATAATTAAAAGAACAACAGCAATTTTTTTAAACATCTTATAGAAACCCTCCTGATTTATAAAGTAAAAAACAAATTTTATAACACTTATGCTCTGAGAGGTCACAACGAAGTATGAAAATCTGTTCATTCCGTAATAGTAAGCATTACGTCCGTTATGTACATTCTCCCTGTATGTCCATTAATCCTTTTAGAGTAGTTCTAAAAAAAAATGAGAGATAAGATAAAATCTCACCTCTCATTTTTATCTATCACTTATTCGGGAAAATAAATTCTTGCACCTTTAGCAGGTAAATTTACATGTATCCTGCCGTTCTGGACTGTAACTTTTTCTCCGGTAAGACTGTCTACAAGCACAGTTCCATCTTTAATCAGACGGTTTTCAGGTGTGAGAGGAATATCTCTCTGCTGTCCGTCATAACCGTTATTTAAAACCACTATGCCTTCCTGAAGAGGATGATTTCTCCCATAAGCATAAACCTTATCATCTACCCACATTTCCTTGAAATCGCCATGTTTTAATGCTTCCGAACCATTCCTCAGACTGCTTAATTTTGTGAAATGCTTCAGCATATCGGGATCTTTTCCCCATTCCATATCCTTCCTACTTGTAGCAGGCCATCCAACATTTTCCTGTCCCGGAGGAGGAGTGGCGTCCATGGCTACTTCAGTTCCGTAGTAAATTGTAGGTATACGGTTAAGGGTAAAGAGGAAATCAAGGGCAAGCTTGAATTTATCTTTATTACCGCCGCAGGCGCTTAAAAATCTCTCTGTATCATGGTTATCTATAAAACCTCCCATGAGTTCAGGGGACTGATATTTCTTGTTACCTTCATCAACTACTGCTGCAAGTTTTTTCATGCTTCCGTCATGAGCAATAACTTCATGGGTTACGAATTTTTCAGGATAGGCAAAGAGACCGTCCATATCTTCTCTCTGATAATCGTTAACCTTCCATACTCTTCCGTCAAAACATTCTCCTATGAGGTAGAAATCCGGTTTCCCAAGCTTTTCCGCCGCATATTTATGTACATCCTGATCAAACTTTGACCAGAATGGGAAATGTATATTCTTCACAGCATCAAGACGGAAACCGTCAATACCTTTATCCATCCAGAATTTAGCTGTATTTAACAGATAATCATATACTTCAGGTTTTTCCTGTGCGAGATCGGGAAGACCGAAAATGGAACCGTTTTCTGCTTCATAGGGGTCATCCCAGTTTTTCACATCTCCTATATTATGGAACCACTCTGGTTTCTCTTTTTTCAGAGGATGTTCCCAGGCAAGATGATTTAAAGGTATATCCAGAAGAACTTCTATACCCTTTTCATGAGCCTTGGAAATCATCTCTTCAAATTTACTCATATCACCGAGATGTTTGTCTACTTTAAACATATCAACAGGCCAGTAATAATGATAGCCTGCATTATTTTCATTTACGAAGAAATCCTGATTTTCCATGGTGGGAGAAAGCCATATGGATGACATGCCGAGATCTTTTATGTAATCGAGTTTATCTATAACACCCTGCAGGTCTCCTCCGTGGAATTTACCGAGATCTTTTTTATCTACATTTATATTATTGGTCGTATCTCCATCACTGAATCTGTCGGTAAATACGAAATATATATCTTTTCCGCCCCAGTCTTCTATTTTATCAGGGTTTTCATAAGGATTTGTATTGAGCTGTCTGGCCATAGTTCCGCCTTTTACCCATGGCTTATCAGGAGCCCTGTCAATAGTGTCTGTAGGTTGTTTTACAAAATCTTTTGTCGTTAAAACCTGCATATCCATACCCTTCAGATCCTGCCAGCCTCTTTCTCTCAGAGTGCCTTTATCTACATCAAACTCAAGAGTACCTTTTGCAGAATCATATTTTAAATTTTTCACTATGCTTTTATCCAGAGCATTTCCCTTATCATCATAAACATTAAAATTCTTGTTGTCATAGGCGGCTATGGCAAGCTGCCATGGTTTTTCCGTCTTACCCTTTATGCCATCGGGCAATTCTGTTTTTGTACCTTTTCCCATATCGAGCAACACATAGGTATCAAGATTACCCAGTTCTGCATTTGGCTGAAGATCTCTGAATTTTACGATAAAATGATATGGCTCGGCAGGACTGCCTTCGTGGGAACCGACTGCAACAATGTCTCTGCTGCCGTCAAAACCATCAGAAAGACTGTACTGATCATTCTGGGTGGTTTTAAAATAAATAGTTTTTGGCATATCCACAAAAGTCTCTCCCGAAGAAGAGGCCTTTTTGCTTAATTCACTTAAATTTTTGAGGTCTTTCATCAATCCACTGTCACCAGAAGTGCTTCCTGCTAACGTATCTGAAACATTAAAAGGATTTTCTTCTTTAACAGTTTTAGATTTATCAATAGTTACATTCCCTGCTGGCATCCCGGTACTATTAATTTTCATAAACTCACATCCTTATGCAACTTATAATTATTTTATTATAGTATAAACCCTTAGAAAGATTATTTCAATCTTTAATTGTTAACAATTTGTAAATATTATATATAAATTCCTTTCTCTATTACCAGTTTAAAATTTTCTGCCTCATAGCCTCACTGAAACACTTCTCTCCATCCTCTATGGCTCCCATTTTCTTTAACAGTTCTCCCTTGCTATTCCAGACATCTATATAAGCCGGTTCACACTCAATAGCTTTATTATAACAGGCCAGAGCTTCTTCATATTTACCGAGTTTTGCGAAAGCATTACCTTTATTATAAAGAGTGGTTGTATAGTCAGGATCAATTTCAAGAGCTTTATCATAACATTTAAAACCTTCTTCATAATTGCCGGCAGATACAAAGACTTCTCCCATACTATCCCAGGCGAAGGAATTATCAGGTTCTATGTCAAGTGATTTTTTTTAGATCTTTCATGGCTTCATCAGTTCTTCCAAGTTTATAAAGACTATATCCTCTGTTATTCCATGCCATAGTGCTTTCAGGTTCAAGGTCAACAGCTATATTATAACATTCAATAGCTTCTTCATGTCTGTATGCTTTATCAAGGGCATATCCCTTATCAATCCAGAGGCAGAAATCTTCACTGTCCATATCTATGGCTTTATTGCAGCACACAAGAGCTTCTTCAAACTTTCCCTCTTCTGACAACACAACACCTTTTGCACTCCACGCAATGGTAAATTCAGGATCAATCTCTATTGCTTTATCATAACACTTAATGGCTTCTTTATAATGCTTTTGTACATATAAAGTATTTCCCTTATCATACCATGTGTATTCACTGTAATCCAGTTCCAGAGCCCTGTCAAAATATTTCATAGCTTCTTTGTAATCTCTCTTTTTGGCAAAGAGTAAACCGATATTGTTCCATATATGAGCCGGTTCAGGATTAAGTTCCAGTGCTTTATTGTAGCAGTAGAGTGCTTCTTCATATTTTCTCTGTTCAACCAGTACAGTACCCTTTGTAGCCCATACATAAACATGTTTCGTTTCAAGTTCTATTGCTTTATCAAGATAAACCATTGCTTCTTTATATTGTTTCTTTTTAGCCAGAACAAGTCCCTTGCTGTTCCATGGAAGACTATTAGTCGGGTCAATTTCTATTATTTTATCAAAATACTTTATGGCTTCATCATATTTTTTCTGTTTCATTAAAACAGAACCTTTACTGTTAAGGGCTGAAATACATAAAGGATCAATCTCCAGAATTCTGTCAAAACACTTCATAGCTTCATCATATTTTTTATTTTCTTCAAATACAGTCCCTTTAGTGCCAAGGGCATAAATATGGCCGGGGTCAATCTCAAGTGCTCTATTGCAGCACTGAAGTGCTTCTTCGTATTTTTTCTTCCGGCACAGAGCATAGGCTTTCATAGGCCACGAATAGATATACAAGGGGTCATGTTCTATAGCTCTATCGCAACATTCAATAGCTTCGTCATACCTCTTCATTCTTGTAAGTATTTTTCCTTTATCAACAAGTACATGAATATTCTCAGGTTCAAACTCGAGAGCTCTGTTATAAGACCGGAGAGCTTCTTCATATTTCCATAGAAACCCCAGAGAATTGCCTCTTGTATGCCATACAAAAACATTTTTCGGTTCCAGAAGAAGAATTCTATCGTAACATTTTACTGCTTCTTCATATTTTGCCTGAAGCTGTAAAATAAAACCTTTCAGACTCAATACATAGGTATTGTCCGGGTCATGATGCAGAACCTTATTATAACAGACAAGGGCCTCTTCATATTTTTCCTGATTATATAATGAAATACCTTTCATAGTTATAGCTTCGGTACAATCAGGTTTTATCTCTATGACTTTATCATAACAGGCAATAGCTTCCTTATATTTTCCCTGATTATCTAAAATAATACCTTTCTCATTCCATGCAGAAAAAGAATAGGGGTCATATTCAATGGTTTTATCATAACATTTCAGAGCTTCTTCGTATCTGCTCTGACTCTGTAATGTTAAACCTTTATTAAACCAGGCTATACTGTCCTGAGGGTCAATACTAATGGCATGATCGAAACATCGTATAGCTTCATCATAATTCCCTTCCCTGAAGAATGAGATACCGCTGTCTATTAAAGAAATAACATCTCCGTTATCGTCTTCCGGAATATATAGCTCCTTTTTTTCCAGTTCCGACTCTTTATCTAAAATAATATGTCTGACTTCATCCATAACAGAATGTTTCTTTTTTATTTCTTCTGACACTTCTTTTTCTATAGTCCGGGATTCTTCAGGAGATATTTGCCATTCCTCCGATTTTTTATTCAAAATCTCCCGCTGTTTTTCACTTATATGTCCTTCATATTCAAAGATTAACTCTACCATAGCTCTGTAAAGTTTTATCTGATCAGATTTTTTCTCATTCATATTTTTTACCTTTTATAAGATCATTTTTTGCCTTAAAAGCTTCTACACAGTAAGGATCAATCTTTAAAGCTCTTTCGTAGCATTCAATAGCTTTTTCGTATTCTTTCTGCCCCTTCAGAGCATGTCCTTTCCCGCACCAGTAGACAGCCACTTCGGAATTAATACCGAGTGCCCTGTCATAACACAGAAGAGCTTCAGCATATTTTCCGGCAGACAGGAGTATTTCTCCTTTACTATCCCAGGCATCGCTGTATGCAGGATCCAGTTCTATCGCTTTATCTATATTGATTAAAGCTTCCTCATATTTACCGACTTTATAGAGATAATATCCCAGGTTATTCCGGCCTGTACTGTAAAAAGGATCAATATTTATTGCTTTATAACAGCACTCTATAGCATCATCGTATTTTCCCTGCAAAAACAGACTCTGTCCCCTGTTAAGCCAGGCATGAACATTTTCAGGATTAACATCCAGTACTTTATCGTAGTACTGAATAGCTTCACTATGCCTGCCTTTTTTATCAAGTTCTACTCCCACCATAACCATAGCCTGCAGTCTATAGCTCCATGCAGAGCTATTTGCCGGTTCAATGTCGAGGAGCCTGTCAAAAGAAGAAAGAGATTCTTCATATGTTCCTGTTTCATACATGGACAATCCTCTCGTAAGCCATGCAAAAACACAATCAGGATAAAGCTTTATTGCCATGTCACAGCACCTGATAGCTTCTGTGTATTTTTTTTGATTATATAAGAGATTAATTTTATTGTTCCAGGCAAACATATTCTTTTCATTAATCTCAATAGCTTTATTATAACATAAAATTGCTTCTTCGTATTTTCCGTACCTTTCAAAAATATATCCTTTTCTGAACCATATAGTGCTTATTATATTATGATCTGCTGCTATAGCAAGAGCTTTATCGTAACATGAAAGTGCGTCTTCATATTTTTCGGAAAGCAAGAGGCTCTCGGCCATATCACCCAGGGCAGGAATATTGCCCCTGTCCAGTGCAAGTATTTTATCAAAGCATATAATTGCTTCATTATATTTACCGGTATTTTTTAAAATAATACCTCTGCCATGCCAGGCCCTTATATAAGAGCTGTCCAGTTCTATTGCTTTATCGTAACAGTACATACTCTCCTGATAGTTATTCTGTCGTTCCAGAACATCTCCTTTACTGCTCCAGGCAGAAGGTGACATGGGATTTATCTCAAGGAACCTGTCAAAACAAAAGAGGGCTTCTTCATAATGGCCCCGGTTATATGAGATTATTCCTTTATGATTCCACGGATCACCGTAGTCAGGTTCTATCTCTATGGCTCTGTCATAACATTTAAGAGCTTCGTCATATTTATGAAGGCACTCCAGAATTAAGGCCTTACCGTTCCAGCCATGTATGCAATCAGGATTGATTTCCAGTGCTCTGTTGTAACATAACAGTGCTTCGTCATACTGCCCCGCAGTATACAGGCAGAATCCTTTATTTATCCATGGCGTATCGTCATCAGGATTAACAGAAAGGGCTTTATTGTAAGAATCCAGAGCTTCATCATATTTCCCACATTCTTTAAGCAAATTCCCTTTATTAATCAAAGCTGCCGTGTAAGCCGGATTATTCTCTAAAGCTCTTTCAAAACAGGACATAGCTTCATCATATTTTTTCTGAATTTTCAATACAATACCAAGTTTATTCCATGTATCAATATCCAGGGGCGACATATTCAGTATTTTTTTGTAGCATAGAATCGCTTCATCATACTTACCCTGAATATACAGAACATCTCCCCTGTTAAGCCAGGCTGTTTTATATAAAGGATCGTAATCTATTGCTTTATCATAGCAGAATATTGCTTCTTCATATTTACCTCTGGCCTGCAGAAGAACACCTTTATTATTCCAGCCGCCAGTATGTGCCGGATCTATTGAGAGGGCTCTGTCATAACATAACATGGCATCATCATATTTACCCTGATAATATAAAGACAGTCCTCTGT
Source organism: Bacillota bacterium (assembly GCA_029555925.1). Next base: position 9,337 of record JAKPQU010000169.1, on the reverse strand, counting down.
TTATCCAGGCAGAAGTGAATTCAGGTTTAATGGCAAGTATTTTATCATAACAATAAATAGCTTCTTCATATTTCTTCTGACTTTCCAGTATAAATCCTTTATTATACCAGGCTCCTGTATAGGTATTATCAATTGCCAGTACTGTATCATAGGACAGAAGGGCTTCTTCATATTTCTCCATACCATAAAGAGCATTTCCCCTGTTATGCCAGGCATAGATAAACCGGGGATCAATATTCAATGCTTTATCATAACAGACCAGGGCTTCTTCATATTTCCCCTGAGCGGTTAAAACAAGACCTTTATTATACCAGGCAAACATATTATCAGGTTCAACAGAGGTTACTCTGTCATAACAATTAAGAGATTCGTCATACTTTTTAATGTAATAAAAACAAAGTCCTCTGTTTAACAGGGAATCAGTATGATCGGGCACAGACTGCAGCACCTTATCATAACAGAGAATGGCCTCCTTGAAATGACCCTGTAAAGCAAAAGAAAGGCCTCTGTTATACCAGGCTTCTATGCAGTCAGGCTCGATAGAAATAGCCTTATTGAAGCACTCAATGGATTCTTCATATTTCTTAAGCCCTGCAAGTGCCTGTCCCCTGCAGGTCCAGCAGAGGAGATCTTCAGGAAACATGGCAAGTGTTTTATCATAATATTTTACAGCTTCTTCAAATCTGCCCTGATGATAAAGGGTAAAACCTTTATAATAACAGGCTCCTCCGTCTTCCGGGTCTGCTTCTAACATCTTATCAAACCATATAATTGCTTCGTCATATTTCCTCTGTATTCCCGCCAGAATCCCTTTATTAAGCCATGTATCTCTATCATCACTATCCAGGTCAAAAGCTTTATTAAAGCATTTTTCCGCTTCTTCAAAATGGCCTTTTATAGATAGTTCTCTCCCTTTAGAATTCCAGTAACTGGAGTCTTCACATTCAAATCTGTCCTGAAGGTCAGAATCTTTGAATTTCATATTATGTACAATAGCTTTCGCCTGCTGTAGAACAGGGTCGCTTTTTGAATGCAAAAATTTCTGTTTTATCTCATATTCCAGTGCGTCAGTATCTTCTCTTTGTAATCGCCATTCATCTACCTTCCTGTTCAGCACCTCCCTCTGTTTATCATTAATAAGACCTTCATGTTCCAGTATTAACTCTACCATTGAACGGTAAAGTTTCAGATTATCAGAATCATGCATCAAATATTTCCCCTTAATAATATAATTCGTGACGCGTGACGCGAGGCATCACAGAATTGCCTCATATACGTTCTGTCACCGATAAATTCTTTGCACAGGTTTTGCGTTGAAATACACTCAATGTATTATCTCCCTGATCCGTAACCCACATAGCCCCTGAAGGCACTATGGCGATTCCTACAGGTTCCATACCGGTAGACAATATATCTATAACTTTAAATGTTTTTACATCCACTGCATATAAACTGTTTGATTTATAACAGCATACATAAATTGTTTTTTCATCAGGGCTGAATTCAAGAGTTCTTGGCCCTGAACCTACATAAACGGTATTAATTACCTTATTATCGGATGTATCCACTCTGGCAATATTATTGCCCTGATTGGCGGAGCAATAGATATATCTACCTTCTCTGTCTATAATCAAATCTCTTGGGGCAGCTCCGACACCATATATAAATCCTTTTCTCTTCCATAAAAATGTATCAACTGTTTCAATATAATTGCCATACATAATAGCCACATAAAGTAAAGAACCATTTTTATTAAACACCATTCCTCTGGGAACCTCGCTGACAGGTATGGTAGTAATAACATTAAAATTTCTGCCGTCAATAATTGAAACTGATCTGCCATGCCAGTTAGAAACAGCCACTCTTCTTTCGTCAGGAGATACACTTATGACTTTCGGAGTTTTACCTACTGAAATCCTCAGATAAGATTTATTGCATACTGTACCGTCTGCATATTTCAATGTAGCCTTTACCGTATCTTTATATACAAGACAGTCAAACCTGTAACCTTCCATATCAAATACTGCCACAGAGGAATCATTATGGAGGCTGACCCATAAATAACGGCCATTCTGAGTAAAGGCTCCTTCTACCGGTTTCTGAGCGACAGAAGGCACAGGGGACTCCGTCTTATAATCCCATCCCTCTGCAGAGGTCTGAGGAAAATATATTGTATAATTTACTTTGCCTGTATCAGTATTATACACAGTAATGGAACAACTTTCCAGATTCATTACACAGGCCGACTTACCGTCAGGAGACATAATAACACCTTTGGGAGAACATTCTGTTGAAATGGTTTTACGTTCATATAAAGAAGAATGGACAGGGACGGTAAATAAAGATATAACAAGGAAAATTATCAACAGCCTCATAAAAGATTCCTTTCTGAGAATCGTGACGCGTGACGCGTGATGCGTGACGCGAGGGTTCACAAGATGCATCTTTAAACCAGGCCAGCGGAAAGCAGGTTTAATATATAAATTCTACTTAATAATAGATTATCCCTTCCTTAATTGACTCGCAATTGTAAATTAAGATATAATACATATTACTACCTCGGTAAAGAATAGAAATTTATTAATAGTCTCTTTCCTCGCGTCACGCGTTACGCGTTACGCGTCACGATTTAATATATTTGAGACATTTATTAAATTTCATTCCTGAGTTATAAAAACCGTGAGACAGGAGAAACAGAACCAGGAGTCACACGTTACGAAAAGGAGCAGATATGGATTACAAATTTAATATCTTAATGGTATCTTCAGAAATGACCCCTTTTGCAAAAACAGGAGGCCTCGGTGATGTAGTGGGAGCTCTTCCGAAAGCTCTGAAAAACAGAGGACATAATGTCTTTGTAGTGCTTCCGAAATATTCTTTTATTGACGCGGGAAAATACGATATAAGACCCTTTCATTATCCCATGTGTGTTCATATGGGTACCAATGAAGAATGGTGTTCAGTTCATCAAACCTATGTCGATGGTGTCGGCGTATATTTTATAGAACAGAACGACTATTTTGATAGAGAAGGTCTTTATCATGACAAAAACATGAATGATTATTACGATAACCCCAGACGTTTCGCATTTCTGTGCAGTGCAGCCCTTCAACTCTGTATAGACAAAAATTTCAGCCCCCATATAGTCCATGCAAACGACTGGCAGACAGCCCTTCTCCCTGCCTATCTTAAGGTATGGAACTGGAATAATACGGTTTTTGAACATACGGCTTCTGTCCTCACTATTCACAATCTTGCCTTTCAGGGAGTTTATTCAGCAGCAAATTATGACTATACAGGTCTCGGGGCGGAACATTTTACACTTGATAAATTCGAATATTACGGAGCAATGAATTATCTTAAAGGGGGCATATATTTTGCAGACATGGTAAATACTGTAAGTCCTACCTACGGAAGAGAAATATGCACTCCCGAGCTGGGAAATGGCCTGGACATCGCTCTTCGAGCCAAAGGAGACAGGTTCTGGGGCATATTAAACGGTGCAGATTATGATGTATGGTCTCCTGAATATGACAGATATCTTCCTGCCCATTATTCAGTAGATTACATGGACGGTAAAAGAGAATGTAAAAGAAGATTGCAGCAGATATTCAATCTCAGAGAAGATCCCGGTGTTCCCATTTTTGGCGTAGTGGGAAGATTTTCTTCCCAGAAGGGATACCACCTCCTTGCACAGATCTTTGAAGAAATGATTAACAGTATGCATATGCAATTTGTAATACTCGGCACAGGAGACAAAGGACTGGAAAATTTCTACAATCATATGTCCTATAAATACGGAGACAGAGTGGGTGCCTATATAGGCTTCAGTGAAGAACTGGCCCATCTGATTGAAGCAGGAAGCGATTTCTTCATCATGCCAAGTATATTTGAACCATGTGGCCTCAATCAGATTTATTCCCTCCGGTACGGAACACTACCCATAGTTAGAGCTACTGGAGGTCTCAATGATACGGTTCAGAATTACGATGAATATACAGGTGAAGGTACAGGATTTAAATTCTGGGATGTCACTCCATATGCTCTCTATTATACAATAGGCTGGGCAGTAAGTACCTATTATGACAGACCATATCATATGGAACAGCTCATAAGAAATGCAATGAATCAGAGATTTAGCTGGGATATGAGTGCAGCAGAATATGAGTATGCCTATCTGAGAGCACTCACTTAACAGTTATCAGTGAGCAGTTATCAGTGATCAAATGATTATAAATGACAGGTAATCTATATTTACTGGTAACTGTTCACTGTTCACCGGTCACTGTTCACCTGGGATACTGACAGGATACGGTAAAATCTATAATTTCCCCTGTTTTCTTATCTGTCCTGACTGTAGACACAGAATAGCTGTCTTCCTGAGCGGAATAACCGATTTCTTTAAAAATCCTCTCGTCTCCCTTATCTGCTATGATATAACGTTCTTCATTATCATCAGAACAGACGATAACATCGGCACTGTTCGTATCCTTTGTATGGGTATTAAATGAGACAGTACCTCCCGCAGTAAAATAATGGGGCTTTTCTTTCTATAAAAGGAGAAAAATTCCTTTAAAAATAAAAAGTAGTAACGTGAAAGGGGAGACTATATCACCGGCGAGCCCATAGACAGGAGAGCACCAGGTGGTGACATCGGTAAATGCAGCATCAGTTAAAACCGGGTTCCTGGTTCCGGGTTTAATCTTCTTATTGTGGTAATAAGAAGAAAATTCTTATTTATCTCCAGTACCTTTAATCTTTTCTTCTAATTTCTTTCCGTAATAATCGACTACAATACCACTTATATCGAATAAACTGGCGGCAATAAGGCAAGGAAGACCGAATACTGCTCCTGCCCCTGTGGCACAGAGAGCGCCTCCTGTCAGAGAGGTTACACCGGAAGCAATATCAAGAACACCCATAGCAAGAGTTCTGTTAGAACCGGTAGCCTCTTTTATTTTTTTCCCTTCTTTTATTTCCTGTATTCCCGCTACTATACCAAGTACCCCGCCTATTACTCCGAAGGCGGACGCTCCGAAACGCAATGCTGCCATATTTGTTGCATTTGAGGCAACCATAGACACGGTACCGGATTCTTCCAGGAAAGAACTCATACATCCTGCAGCATTACCGGCAGAAGTGGCTGCCACTACAGGTTCACCTTTTGAAAGAAATCTTATGGCGTGATATGTTTCAATACCGGCGACTCCAAAATTAAGGCCCGGAACAAATCTTGCTATTTTAGAATTTGAAGCTATTCCTGCAAGAGCCTTCAGGTTTTTTCCCATAGTTATGACTGATGATACACCAAAGCCTGCATTGGATATATGCTGGGTATGTTCTTTTTCTTCTCCTATTTCAGATGGGATATAGACATCTTTCGGTTCGAGGTCTTTATTCTTATCTTCCGATTTTTTAATAACATTAAATTTTTTAGGGGCTCCAACGGTATTTATCCTCATGAATTTCTCCATTCATCTGAAAAACATTTTCATGATAGAAATATCCAGTTTCCTTCTGGATTTTATCATAAAAACATAGAAAACTTCAAGAAATTTTTGTTAAAATTTTGTTAATTTTTTCAGATTCTCTTTGCTTTAGTTTTTTTTTCATATATAATATTTTATATCATGTATATAGTGTATTTCATAACAGATAATACTGAGTTCTAGAGCACAAAAACCTTCGAGGGGTAAAAGAAAGAATAATTCTCCTGACAGATAATACTGAGTTCTAGAGCACAAAAACCTTCAGGGGATAAAAGGAAGGGGTAATAATCTTGAGATTGAAACGATGTCTCTTTATTCTTATTGTTATCATATCAATAAATCTTCCTGTAAAAAGCTGTACTCTATGGGGTTCTGCCGGCAGTACAAGTAAAGACGGCATAACACTTGTAACAAAAAACAGAGACTGGAAACCTGATAACAGAAATGAATTATGGCTTATTAAACCGGAAAAAGGCTTTAAATTTATTGCCCTTTATGCCATAGGCGGAGAAAGTGAAGGCATAAAAGGAGGTATAAACGAAAAAGGACTTGTAGTGCTTACTGCTTCGGCAAGTACGGTTCCGAAGGAAGAAAAATATGGAGAAAAAATCTCCATAGCAGAACTGCTCAAAACATATGACACCGTAGATGCAGTCCTGGACAAAAAAGATAAATTCGGCACACCTTTCTTTTATATAATAGGAGATAAGACAAAGATTGCAATTGTAGAAATAGGCCAGGAAGGAACCACTTCTGTACGAGAAACAGAAAACGGTATTTTATATCACACAAATCATTATCTTGATGAGCATCTTATAAAGTTTAACAAAAAAGAAAATGAAAGCAGCCATGTAAGGTATAATCGCATTAAAGAACTGATGGAAAATCATAAAGACCTTTTTACACTGGAAGATTTTATAGAATTCAGCAGTGACATCCATGACGGCCCTGATAACAGTATATGGAGAACAGGAAGTACGCCGGAAAAGACCCGCACCCTGGGAACTTTAATTGTAGCAATACCGAAAGATGCCCCTCCTGTATTATATATAAGATTTGCCAATCCCTGTGAGGAAGAATATATAGAGAAACTTGTTCTGGATGAAGATTTCTGGAACAGGTGACGGGCAGAAAGCAATTATCAGTGACCAGTTACCAGTGAGCAGTTATCGGTTATCGATAATATTACTTTTCACGTTTCACTTTTCTCTTATTTCTTTAATCTTTTCTTCCAGTTCCTTCGGATAAATATTCTGTGTATAGACATAGGCTCCCTGCTGTCCCATAGAGAAATGGCATTTCCCTTCAAATTCCATTACAACTTTTTCATTTCTCCAGACCCATATCTTCCATATGTCGGTAATAGTATCTGCTCTGCGTTTTTCTCCGTCATCCGTATTATCGGGTTCTCCATACTGAGAGACAAATTTTTCTTCCATAGTTTCAAAAGGATAGTCGCCAAAACCTACTATCTGAGGGCTGTTCCACTGACCTGTAGTCGTTTTATACCTGATACAGATCCATATGAGACGTCCTTCGGAAAATTCAAAATCTACTTCTTTTATATATGGGTCATCCAGTTGTAAAACATAGAGATTTGATTTGAATGGGCCGGGGAGATTTATTTTAAGGAGATTATTATATACGGCATTTACCTGTTCAAAAGTGTCAAAGAGTTTTACCTTATCATATCCGTCAGGTAAATTTTTTTCTGTACTAAAACATGGAAGAGAAAAAAAGAACATAAAGAAAATCAAAAACATGCTGTTTTTCAAAACCATTCATCCTTTCAAAAATATAATATAGTATAAAAAAATACTGACAGTCAATCAGTAAAAATAATATAATGCTATGATAAAAGCAGTAAAAGAAATATTCAATAAGATTAACGACACACTTAAGGAGGAATCATATTTAAGATTACCTGTAGAATCTAAAAATTTTATATCCTGAAGAACTTCTACAGTCTGATAACCGGCAGGAGCATAAATAAGACTGACCTGCTGACCTGCAGCATAGGTGTCAAAATAATAAGGTTGTACAGCTACAGTCCCTAAGTATCTTCCGTCTTCTGAATTAAGTTCAAAATAACACAGGGATTTAGAAAAATCTTTATTAACCACTGTTCCATGACCTATTTTGCCGTCTTTTATAAGTATAAATGTATTAATTCTTTTCTTTATATTAAAAAATATTAACACTGCTGCTGCTATATATAATATATAATATAGCCTGCAGGAGCTTTCGTTTGTATTATAGGTAGTAAACGTATAAGTTATATATCCGCTTTTAGCGGGGCTGAGACGTGACAAGGAAGGATCTTTTCTTGCATATTCCACAGGGACATTATCATTGATTTTATAAGAATTAAAAAATGGACTGTACGATATTCCATGATAGAGCTTATTATCGGGCCCATAATATGTATATCTATATTCAAAGGCATAATGAACCATAATAGTGGAAGAATAGTCATATTCTTTAGCTCCAGTAATAACTGCCTGAGTGGATACAAGGTCACCTCTGAAATATCTGGCTTCCCTTAAAGATTTATAATTGGAAAAAAAACTCATAATAAGAGCAATATTCAATAAAAATATTGCAAGACTCACATAGCCGTCTGCAAGAATTTTTATATAAAGGCCAGGAGTTACAGCTCTCGGGGTAACAGATACCGGTATATTATAAGACGGTCCAACCGGCGGGGGAGCAGAATAAACTTTATTTTTTAAAGAACTATCCGATTGCCGGGAAGAATAATCAGGAATAGATTGGGAAGGCTTTATTGGTCTTGTGACGGAAGATTTTTTATAAGATATGCTTTCTATATCATAAGGAGACATGAAGGGTTCATAATTTTCCTCATAAAACCTGACAAGATCATCTTTGAATTCATCTATATCTCTATACCTCCGGGTACAGTCCAGATGCATTGCCTTCTGTAATATATATTCCAGTTTTGCAGGTATCGAAGGATTTAACGATCTCAGAGGAGGAAATTTAAAAGGAGTTATGGTAGGATCATATTTTGTAATAGCCTGGTATAATAAAACTCCCAGAGCGTATATGTCTGCACAGGGAGTTGTCTGACTGTCTTTTTTAAACTGTTCCGGAGCAGCATATCCGGGAGTTCCGAGCCTGAAGGTATCGGCATGTTTCAACGGGTCATACCTTCTGGCAATACCGAAATCTACAAGTCTTGCCTTACCATCATGTGTAATAATCACATTGGCCGGTTTCATATCCCTGTATATTACAGGTTCAGGAGAAAGATTATGAAGATAAGATAATATTTCACACAGATGTATGGTCCATGTGACAGCTCTTTTTATATCAATAGGCACAGGAGAAGAATTAATAAGTTCTTCCATGGAATTACCTTCTATATATTCCATGACAAGATAAATTTTATTTCCATACATAAAGGTTTCATAATAAACAGGTAATCCCGGATGCCTTGTATCGCTGAGGATGTCTGCTTCCTTTTCGAAGCTCTTAATAGCAACCTCTTCCTGCTCTGACGAAGAAAATTCACTGACTTCCTTTATAGCATAATATCTGGAATTCTTGTTTCCAAGATAAACCTGTGCCATACCGCCTTTACCTAAAGGACGGATAATTGTGTATGATTTAATAATCATACCTCTCTCCAGTTCACTCATAATATTAAACCTCGTAATCTTTATACCAACAGACATGACCGGAGCGGTCACAACCAAATATGAAAATCAACATCCAGTGAAGGTGCAAACTTCATCATTTTCATATAAAATTGCTTTAATTAAACTGAACAATTTGAATAATAGGTAAATACTGTCTGCCTGCCTGATGCTCCTCCGAAAAAAATC
>JAKPQU010000168.1 GCA_029555925.1 Bacillota bacterium | reverse complement strand
GTATACCCAAAATGGGTATACCCAAAATAGGTATACCAGATTTGGGTATACCCAGACAGATGGGTATACCCAAAATAGGTATACCACCAGATTACATAGAAGATAAAAACAATATTTTAAGCCAAAACCAATCTATAGATTCTGGTGGTATACCCAAAATTGACCCCATTAAATACAATATATATAAAAACACTCTCTCTCTAAAAACATGGGATCCTCCCCCTGATACCTCCCCCCATGAGAGAGAGCATTTTATAAAAGAAATTGTAGAGAACTTCTACAAAAAACTAAATCAACCCGTATCAAGCGAAAAAAAGAAAAATGGAGAAAAAAAAGCAAAGGAATTACTGAAAGACGGATTTTCTCTCTCTGATATTAAGTATGCTGCAGAGTGGGTGGTTAAAAATAAATTTGGCGCGGCGGAGCCGCAATCTTTCGCTCTTGTTCCTCACTGTATAGGGCAGGCATTAAAAGAAAGAAATATGACATATACAAAGGAACAGGCAAAAGAAGAAGATAGAGAACAACAGATAAGAGAAATAAAAATTAAAAGAAGAGAAATTGAAAAAGAAGATGAAGGTCTTTATCTGGATGAATATTATAATACACTGGATAACAGTCAGAAAGAATTATTGAAGCAGGAAGCCGAAAATAATCTGGAAAAAACGAATCCAAACTTTAAAAAAGTTAACTATATGACGGATTTTTTGGTTCGAATGAAAATAAGAGAAATCGTTAAAAACAAATTTTTTAGTAATAAAGAAACTATTTAACCTCCAAAATCCAGAAAATCTTCTAAAAAAAATTATATGAAACTGAGGTCAGTAAATTTTGGATCTTGATTTAAAAGGCAAAACAGCTGTAATTATAAATTGGGATAACAGTCTCGGCAAAGCTATAGCTCTAGAAATGGCATATGAAGGTGTAAATATTGCCCTCTGTTCCAGACAGAATAGTTCTTCTCATATATTCCTCAAAGATAAAGTGAATTATGACACTTTTATTCTGGATGAAACGAATAAATATCAGGTTGAGCATACTCTAAACGTCATAGCTCAAAAATTTGGCTCTATAGATATACTAGTTAATAACATAGATTCTATAGAATTTTTCAGCCCATTTTATCATATGGATTCAGATGAGGGACTGACTATGTTAAAAAATTATCTTTCCTCTATTTGTTATTTTATAAAGGGTTCCATTCAGTTTTTAAGGAAAAGTAATAATCCGAGAATTATAAATATTTCTTCCCTATCAGGCAAAGAACCTGGCATTAATCTTGCTTATTATAATATTTACAGCAGTGCCATTATGAATCTGACAAAAACTTTATCAAAAGAACTGGCAATATATAAAATTCTCGTTAACTGTGTTTGTACCGGCGCTGTAGAAGGAGAAATCTGGGATAAATTTTCAAATATATTGTCCGATAAAACAGGTATGACCTCTGAAGATATCGTTAATATTTACAGTGCAAATTCTATCCCCCTGGGTAGATTGGCTACTCCAGAAGAAATATCTCCACTTGTAGTATTTCTTTCTTCAAAAAAAGCTGCTTATATTACAGGAACAAATATATTTATCGATGGAGGGGCATCCTATTCTATCTGTTAAAAATTTTGTAAAAGGAGTTTGTAGAATTGAGCATGATTTTTATATTAAATATAAATACTGATATTAAATTTTACAATTATTATGCTCAAAAATTATTTATCCGTGATGAAAGATAATGCAGAAATTGTTATAGGCAGGAATATATCTGTAAATATAAAAAGTGTTTCTTCCGATTTTATTCAGAATATAAAAAATCGATTAACAGTGGATAATCCGGTTTATTTAAAGAATAAAAAGATGGGTTTCTGGACCGGTAATATTCCGAAAGTAATAAAATTCTGGAAAAATTGTAAAAACTGGCTTATATTACCCAGAGGATTTAAGAATTCTCTTTTTAAAGAGTTAAAAATCAGAAATTTGCCTTATAAAGTAACGGATTTAAGAATAATTAATAAACCTGTCAGATTTTATTCTACTATTAAGCTGAGACCATATCAAATTCCTGCCGTTGAAAGAGCTATTAAATTCGAACAGGGGATAATAGAAGCTCCATGCGGTGCAGGTAAGACTGTAGTGGGAATTGAGATAATAGCACGGGCAGGACAGAATTCTTTATGGCTTGTGCATACAAAAGAACTTGCAGAACAGGCAATCGAAAGGATTAAACATTTTCTCAATATTCCTGCTGATAAAATTGGTTTTTTAGGAAATAATCACTGGAAAATGGGAGAGTATATTACAGTCGGTATGGTACAGACTCTTTCTAAAAGAAATCTTACTTCTGATTTTATAAAACATTTCGGACTTGTTATTCTAGATGAAGCACATCATACGCCTGCTTATTCTTTTATGAAGGTTATAGAACAGTTTCCTTCATACTATCGATTCGGTTTTACAGCCACACCTTACAGAGCTGACGGACTGGGGATGCTTATGTATTATCAGATAGGTTATACAGTTTTTAAAATTACACAGGAAGATCTGTCTGTAGACGGTAATCTGGTAAAACCATCGTTAAAAAGGATTAATACGGATTTTTATTATGAGTATCGCGATGACTTTACTTCTATGATTGATTCTTTGACTGAAAATAAAAAGAGAAATAATCTTATAATAAATATTCTTATTGATGAAATTAAAGGAGGCCATTACTGTCTCATCCTTTCTGACAGAGTTAAACACTGTCAGGAATTGAATAATCTTTTAAAAGTCTTATACCCTGAAGCCAGATGTACGGTTTTAACAGGAGATCTATCAAAAAGTGCACGAACCAGGATCGTAAATCTTGTAAATGAAGGAAAACTTAATGCTATATTTGCAACATCCAGACTTGCAGAGGAAGGTCTTGACTGGAAAATTCTGGACAGGTTATTTCTCACATGTCCTTCAAGATCAAAGCGAAAAATTCAGCAGTCAATAGGAAGGATACAGCGTCCATGTGAAGGAAAGGCAGATGCCATTGTGTATGATTTCGTAGACGCCAGGATAGATATTCTTGCGTCACAGTATAAATCCAGATTTTTTTCTGTCTATGAAACACTTCTTTCTTCCTCTCACGAAGAAAATATCTTATATAAAAAGTGTGAAGAGTGAATAAATTCTCTTCCTTTGTTGTGAACACCCGGTCGCAGGTGTTAGTATAAAAATTTTATCTAAAATTTAAAAATCTGGTATTAAATCTGCAAAGTAAAATTCTGTTGTTGCGTTACAAATTAATAGTTGTTATAATATTATTATTTAACCAGAAAGAATTTTTTGAATTCTTTCTTAATATTTGTGTTGCCGGTCACAGAGTATGATAGCTTATAAATTAAGGAGTGAATATGAATGATGTTTAAATCAGGTTTTCTGATTTCTATAAGTTTTATTTTACTGATAATATTATCTTTAATACCCCTCGGGTGTGATGAAGAGGATACAGGTAATAAAAGTAATGCAACTACAGTTACCAAGGCGGGATATATATATGCTCCTGTTAAGCCGCTAAATGGTTCAGGAGGACTTGCTACCGGATTACTAGCCCTTGAGCAGGATGCTCCGCCGGAAGGTTATCAAATTGTAAAAGATGCTGTCGTAAGTATAGGAAATACAAGGGTTAAATCAGATGAAAAAGGGAAATTCAGTATTACCGATCTGACTGCCGGAGAACATCAGATGTTAATATGTGCTTCAGGTTTTCAGCCTGTTGTCCAGTTAACTGCAGTAGCTGCTGCCAGCTCTTCTACTGTAGCAATTGATACCTTAAAAGTTATTCCTGAAAAAGCTTTTGTAACCAAAGGTGATATAATGCCATTTATGGCAGTCGGTAAAGATCCTACAGGTAATTTTATACCTCTGGCTGCAGTAAACTGGTCTGTAATAAATACTGACAAACAGGAAAAAAGAGAATTAGGCAAAGTTACAAATACAGGTTTATTAAATGCAGGTGAAACAGGTACTATCAGAGTTGTTGCTGCAAGCAGCACCTATTCGGCAAATACAGAGGTTACTATCCTTGACCCTGCAAATGCAAATACATCTACTCTTACAGGGAAAGTAATACTTCCATCAGGCTCTCCTGTAGATGGAGGACAGGTAATTGTTCTGGGAACCAGATTGATGTCAACAACAGATAGAGATGGTAAATACGCTCTTCTTGATGTCCCTGCTGAATTGCCTCTTACATTGTTTGTTATAAAAAATGACGTAATCATAGGAAGTGCTCCTGTTCAACTTGAAAAATGGAAAGAAAAAAGTCTTGATATTACGGCCACTTCCAATCCACCTCCTGTGGCAGAAGAACCAAATGCAGTACCTACTGAAGAGGTTTCTTCTAAACCTGCTACTACAGGTTCCCTGGTAGGATATGTATATGTTCCAGCCGGAAAAGAAACATCCAGACATGAACTATCAAAATTAGCTGTAATGCAATCAAAGACTGTTCCTAAAGGTTATATGGGATTATCTGGAGCAAAAGTGATATTAGAAAATGATCCTACTATCTCTTCTGTAACTTCATCGGATGGAGGATTTTCATTAAATGGTGTACCATATAAAGGTGAAGGATGCCCATATTTTGTAGTAGTTTCAGCAGATGGTTTTTCTCCTGTGAGAGCACCGATATTATTTTCCGGAGATTATCCTCTCGGTGCTGTAAGTAAAATGGAAATTTATCCTGTAAATCCTGTAATAGCTGTCGGAGGTCTGATAGAATTTAAAGCAGTCTGTTATGATAGAAAAGGTAGAATTATAGAAACACCTAAACTGGATTGGACCTATGAGGGTGATAGAGGTGAAATAGATCCTGTAGAGGGATTCTTTATATCTTCAAAGATCGGCAATGGTACTGTTAAAGCAACTTATGGTGATATAAATGCCGGGAAAGAATTTAAGGTAATAAATAAAGATGAAACAGGTTCTCTTGCCGGTACTGTAACTGATGAAAATAGTAAACCTGTAAGTAATGCTTTTGTCATAGTAGAAAACTGTCCATGGGTGGGCATTACAGATGAAAATGGAACATACAATATATCCACAGTTCCTACAGGAGAAAAAATTGCTCTTTATGTAAAAGTTAAAGGGAAAAATTGTGGTGAATCCTTTGCTGCTGTGGGCAGGGGAGCTAAAGGGACTGAAGATATCAATATAGTTCTTCCTAAAGAAGAAGAACCTGAAAAGGCTGTCAATACATCTATACCTGATATGCCACCGGTTTCTATTAATCCGAAAAGTACAGGTTCTCTGACACCAGGTACTGTAGCAAGTCACTCGATAAAAACACCTACTCCCAATCCGACGCCCAGAGAAGAATATCCGCGGTGGCCAGGTTCAACTAATAGTTTAACAACCGGTAATGACGACGATACCCATGGACATGCCGATAGGAACAGAGCTCACGAAAGTTTTCCACGGTGGCCAGATTCTACCAAATCCGAATAGGACATGGATTATAAGATTTTTGAAATTATCAGGATTATAATTTGTTTAATCCTGATAATTTTATTTATTCTATTACCAGGATGATGTAATAAAGTGAACATAAATAATACATATATGCTCTCATGACCCTGCATGTTACAAATTTATAGATATGCTCTCGTGACGCGTAACGCGTGATGGGAGCGAACCGTTTATTAAATACTTGATGCTCAGGTCAATAAGTGGTATGTCTTCCATGAATGTCTAAATTACTATTGCTGTGGTCGGGTAGATTATAACGAAGAATGAAACGTATTCTTCACGTTACCCTTCACATATAAATGACTAATTATAAATTGTACCTTTTATAGATTGATCGGATAAATCACTCTGTAAATATGTTGTTAAATTCCCTTTTATACGAAGCATAGCTTTTGTATGAAGCTGAGAAATTCTTGATTCTGATAGGTTGAGTATATGAGATATTTCTTTTAAATTAAGCTCTTCATAATAATAAAGAGTAATGACCAGTTTTTCTTTATAAGGAAGATTTTCTATAAAAGTGCCTATTTTGGATATTAATTCTTTTTTCTCAATAAAGCCTTCAGGAAGAAGCTGTTCTTTATTATGTAATATATCCAGTAGTGATCTGTTCTCATCTGATTCTGGATTTATAAATTCATCGAGAGATATAATAGTAAGCCCCTGAATTTTTCTCATTACTGAGTCCAGATCCTTTACATCCATTGCAAGATATGAAGCGACTTCCGACATTTTAGCAGGACGTCCAAGATTAAGTTCAATTATGCTAAAAGCATCCTGTATTTCTTTAGCTTTCTTTCTCAGGCTTCTTGGAGCCCAGTCAAAAGCTCTTAAGGCGTCAAGTATTGCTCCTCTTATTCTATAGGTTGCATAAGTACTGAATTCTATTCCTCTGTCATATTTAAATCCGTCTATTGCCTGGATCAAACCAAGTAAACCATCATTTGTTATATCATCTATGATTATATGAGGAGGGAAATGTATTGACATTCGATAAGCTATATGTTTAACCAGAGGAAGATATTCCATTATCAATTTTTCTCTTGCTTTAAGACAACCTTTTTCTTTGTAGTCTATCCAGAGTTCCTTTACCTCCACTTTTTTATCCCTTTCTGTATTTGTATAATATATATAGTATATAATACTGTATTGGTAAGATTATATTAATTGATCTAATGGTTTATTTTAATAGTTCATAAGTAGTATTATTACAGTTTTCTTAGAACTAATATTTCTATAAAAATACCCTTATATACTTCCTTGTTTATCAGACCGATAGTACTATAAACTAATAACCGGGAGTATATATGATTATAACAAGATAATTATTATCCCCGGAGATTGAACTGAAATAATAAAAAATTTTGGTCTCACCATTTTATATATTCTATTATACCAGATTACAGTTTATAATACTATTTTTTTAATATATTAGGTATAATAAAAAATTTATTAAGGTAATTTATATATCTGTCGATATACTCCTTTGCATAGAAGATTTCATGCCTATCTAAAAGGTTCAATAACTCCTCTCAAATAAGGTGGATTACCTTGGAAACGATTAAACTGTCTAAATAATGCAGAATGTAAGTTTTCTTCTGACTCAAAAAATTTATTA
>JAKPQU010000167.1 GCA_029555925.1 Bacillota bacterium | reverse complement strand
GATTTTTTTCGGAGGAGCATCAGGCAGGCAGACAGTATTTACCTATTATTCAAATTGTTCAGTTTAATTAAAGCAATTTTATATGAAAATGATGAAGTTTGCACCTTCACTGGATGTTGATTTTCATATTTGGTTGTGACCTCTCCGGTCATGTCTGTTGGTATTACTTTAGCGATTTTTAAAAGTTTTTATAGAGTGAATACTGGACGTGGAGGGTGAACAGTGAAGAGATATTATAAAATATCAAAATATGCGGGAGCTTTTTCTATCAGGATTTTTTTTATCTCTTCTGCTATATTTCTTATTTCCCACTGGGCTTTTTTTGAGGTCGATAATTTCAGAAAATCCCACCATGCCTGGAAATTACCTGAGATAACTACCCTGGTAAGGGTGGCATTGGGAAGTACATAACGGGCATCTTCCTGAGGTACACCTGCATCAATTAATTCACTGTATGCCTGTTCTATCTTTTGCATTATTTCCATATACAGCATAAGACTTGCTTCCGATGAATTGTATATAGACATAGGAACCAGATATGTAAAATCTTTCATATTTACATAACGCTGGCTTTCCTGGGTATAATTTAAATGGGTATGTCTTACTAGCTGGTGGCTGCATGCTCTGCTGCACATGACCTCAAATGATGCCATACAGTGTCTTCCTATAGATAACCTGCCTCCTTTTACTGTTTTTCTTATAAATTCTTCATAATCAACAGCTTCTCCCCGGGTTCTTGTTGAGGTTTCAACCGCATAGACCATCATTTTTGCATATTCCGGTGTTATGTATAAAAGTTTTATCATATCATCTGACTCTTTCTTTACTAACTGAGATGAAGTTTGCAACTTCACTGGATGCTAATTCTCATATCTGGTTGTGACCGCTCCGGTCTTGTATGTTACAGTGAATTGTCCGTATAAATAATCTGGCTTTTTTTTATATTCCTCAGGGTATTGAGAAGCATATCTTTTGCATATTCTGTTACGGGATTGTCATGGCCTGAATAAATGATTTCTATATCGAGTGTTACTATTCTTTCGAATATTTTTACAAAGCAGGAATGATAGACTCCACCGGGTGTCCTTATATTTATAGCAGTATCGCCGGAAAAGAATACTTTATCCTCTCTGCAGTAAAGACAGATTGAATCGTTTGAATGGCCCGGTACATGTATAACCTCAAATATTCTATCTCCCATAAGCAGATTCTGTCCGTCTTTTAACAGATCTGTTACTCCTTCTATTTTAGTGAAGGCATATACTCTGGGATTATATTTTTTTATTATATCTTTCAATCCGCCTGAATGATCGAAGTGTCCATGAGTAAGCACTACCTGTTCCACAGGTCTTTTTCCTACTCCTGTGGAAACTCCTGCTATGTCATCGATGACATCACCGTTTGTACCGACATCTACAAGAGTATTTACTGCATCTAACTGATTCCAGCTTCCTAGAACCAGGTATCTGTTAGCACAGTAAACTTTTGCAGATTTTCCAAGATTTACTATTTTCATAACCTTTTATTCCTTTTTATACATGACGGGTAATGGTTAATGCGCCATGCGTAATCCGTGACTGTCATAATGGTGTTTAATTGAATATTCTCTATTCACTTTTCACTATTCACCACTCAAACCTTCTTAAATAACTGGGCATCAGAAACTACCTGTGTGAAAAGACCTGATAATTCTTCCGGCAATTTCTGAGTTTGTTCTGTTGCAAAATATCCTCCCGGTGCAAGTGACTTATGGAACATTCTGATGACTTCTATTCTTTCCGACTGCTGAAAATGAAGGAGGACATTTTTACAGACTATTAAACTGTAATCACTGCCTGCAGGTTTCAGTGACAGGAGATTGTGTTTTTGAAAAACTACACTTCTTCTTATTTTTTCATTGATTTTGTAATGCTCAGGTTTTGAAGATTTTTCGAAATATTTTGCAAAAATTTCAGGAGGAATCCGCTGGAGTGGTTCCTCATGGTACTCACCTTCTGAAATAATCTTTTCAAATAGATTGCTTTCATCTATGTCTGTAGCGTCAATCTTTAAATTCCTGAAGGCAAAATGCCCCATGTTCTCGGCAAATATGATTGCCAGGGAATATGGCTCAGGCCCCATGGCACAGCCTGCATCCCATATACGGATATTACTTTTCCCTGAAGCATATTTGACTACATTTTGTACTGTCAGATTTAATGTATGGTAATCTCTAAAAAAATATGTAAAAGCCATTTGTTTATTCGTGACGCGTGACGCGTGATGCGTAACGGGAGAAAGGTAAACTCTTGTTTCCCTCTCGTCTCTCACTTATCACCTCTCTGTTTATAAATTCAGTGAAATTTATTGACATCCTCTTTTCTCCGGTAATATTTTATTTTTACCATGGGTATAAATCATCAGGAAATTAATTATTATTTAGAATCTTCTTCACCGGGATCAAACATTTTATGTTCAAAAGATAGATATATAAATACACCGTTTTGACCTTCCGAAGGCCCGACTCCTATAGGGCATCTTTTATCTATGCCATTATTATAAATTTTTTCTAAAATTATTCACTTTTTTGTTTTTTAGGCATGATACATTTCAGACAGACCATCTGTTCTATAATGGAAACGATATTGTCTTTACTGCATGAGGCACAGAATTTGTTTTTACATTTATTACATATAATCGAACATTCGTGGCATACTGAATTCCCGCATTGTCCGCATATAATTACTTCAACGGAAGGTACAGAGATTTCACAGATGTCACATTTTACCTGATCATGGCGAGATGGATATAACTTTGCTTCTTGTGGAACAACCATAAGAGGAGGTATTTTTTTGTCTGTAATATATTCTATGGCTTCAACGGCTTTCTGTCTTAATTCAATATTTGTGTCATCAAGTAATTTTGCCAGAGAAGGAACGGCTTTTTTATCTTTTATATTGTGCAGAGCAGTAATAGTGCAGAGCCTTATACTTGCACTCTCATCAGAAAGAAGAGGAATTAATATATTGAGTGCCCTTCTGTCACCGAGTTTGCCCAGTTCCTTTATGGCCAGAAGTCTTCCTTTATCTTTTTTGTCTATTTTTCTTACAAGTTCTTCGAAATAATCTGCACTATTTTTAATACCTTCTTTAAAGAATTTCTCTTCTTCTTCCTCGGCTTTCTTAAGTTTTTCCAGGGCATCAATAATAGCTGCCTTCATTTCTCCTGCATTCTCATATCTGTCTTTTATTTTTGTTTTCAGTGCTTTTTTTATTATTATATCAGTATAAATCGAAGCGGAGAAATTCAGGGCAAGTACTGTCATAAAATTACCGTCCATTCTGGGCGCTTCTCCGCTCAGAAGATAATGAAGTGTTGCACCTGCGGAATATATATCGCTTCTTGGCTCGGCGTTGCCGGATAACTGTTCGGGAGGGGCATAACCGCTTGTCCCGATTTTTTTTGTGCTGGCTCTGTCACTTCTTATGGCGAAACCAAAGTTGAAAAGAACTACAGACCAGTCTCTTTCTCTGATAAACAGGTTTGATGGTTTAATATCTCTGTGCAGTACAGGTGGATCCTGATTGTGCAGATATTCCAGAATATCACAGAGATTAATACCCCATTTAAGTATCTGCTCTTCTGATATCTGGCCGTAACAGTTTTCAAAATATGTTTCCAGATCTATACCTTCTATATAGTCTATAACCATGAAATATCTCCCGTTTTCTATGAAGTAGTCCATAGTTTTAGGAAGATTGGGATGACTCAGTTTTGCCAGAAGTTTTGCTTCTTCATTAAATTTTTTACGATAATATGCTTCTTCTTCACCGGAAGAAAGAGAACTTTTTAATTCTTTCACGATACATGGCCCTTCAAGTCTGATGTCATAGGCCATATAAAAATCTCTTTTTTCAAGTGATTTATAACGTTCCAGGATTTTATATCTTTCACAGAGTATAGTACCCGGTTCAAGTAAACCTTCCGCCGGTATGGAAGAGGTCTGATCGTTATATCTTCTTCCTCCTGTAGCCCGTCCGAGATCTGTAATAGACACCTTATCCAGAGAAGAAATTTTTTCTTTAGAGGGAACTTTTTCTGTTGCCGATACTGGAGTTTCTTCTTTGGAAGTTTTTAAATGGAGGGAACCTTTGTCTTTATCACTGGCAAAAAAAGCCCATTTTATACCATCTTTTTCCATCCAGTTTCCGTCAAAAAGATATTTTTCCACTCCCTTATTCCCTTTATCTTCTTTCATAAAATAATCACCTGATTCGTGATGCGTAACGCGTGACGCGTGACGCGTGTTAAACATTTCACCTCAGTATATTATAACAGCCTGTTATATTTTAATCAATAGAATTAACTTGAGACTTCACCGGCAGCAGGAATTTGTTTACTCAAATAGAATTGTTTGATAAAGAAATTTTTATGGAAATATGGTTTTATGGTATACGTGGTACCAATGATAATCCCCGCGTGACGCGTCACGCGTCACGATTTGAAAAGGATAATCCCCGCGTCACGCGTCACGCGTTACGCGTCACGATTTAAACATGAATTTAATCGATAAGATTCTTAAAGAACGATATAAGATTACTGAAAAAATTGAATCAGGTGGTATGGCAGTTGTATACAAAGGGACAGATCTTCTCCTCGTAAGAACTGTAGCCATAAAGGTTTTGAAAGATAGTTTTACCAGAGATAAAGGTGTGCTAGAACGTTTTTACAGAGAAGCCAGAGCCGCAGCAGGTTTATCTCATACAAATATTGTAAGTATTTATGATATAGGTCGGGAAGATGACCTTTATTTTATTGTTATGGAATATATGTCAAATGGTACTCTTGAGAATCTTATGGAAAGAAAAAAAGAACTTTCTACTGAAGAAGTTATAAAATATGGTATTCAAATCTGTCGGGCTCTGGATTATTCTCATCAGAAAAGGGTAATACATAGAGATATAAAACCTCAGAATATTATGTTGACCGAAGAGAATCAGATAAAAGTAGTAGATTTTGGTATTGCTAGAGCTGTTGATTTACGTGATATCACTCAGAGCGGTGTGATTATGGGGTCTGCTTATTACTTCTCTCCCGAACAGGCGTCAGGTAAAACTGCCACGGAACGTTCCGATATATATTCCCTTGGCGTACTCCTTTATCATATGTCTGCAGGAAGACTGCCTTTTGACGGAAATAGCCTTATGGATCTTGCCGGTAAACATATTAAAGAGACCCCGAAATCTCCTAGATGTATAAACCCTTCCATACCTGGTGAGTTAGAAAAGATAATACTGAAGTCTATGGAAAAAAAGCCTGAAAACAGATATGCATCTGCTCAGGATTTACTGAGAGAGCTCCAGTCATGTGCCACTTCTATAGATGGATTGGAACTGGAAAGTGAAGATATAAGCGGTGGTCAATACAGTGAAACTGTTTTTCCTGAAAGTGGCGTAGGAGATGTTACCTTTTTTTCGGAAGACTATGAGAAACAGTTACAGAAAGATACAGAATTATCTGATGAAGAGGAAATAATATTTACTCTTGATGATTTGAAGGAAAGAAAAAAGGCTACAAAAGCTATTCCTGTTTATTATTTTATTCTTTTTTCTCTTATAATAATTTTTATTACAGGTATTACGATTGGTATTATATGGGCTGTAAAAAGACCGAACCAGCCGGAAACCCTTGTTTGTGTTCCTGATATAAAGGGCAGAAAAGAAACTCAGGCCAGGGCGAGTCTTGAACAATGGGGACTTGTACTTGGCGAGGTAAAAAAGGAATATAGCTATGATATCGTAAGCGGTGCCATCATATCTCAGGAACCTGAAGCAGGGAAAATGGTTAAAAAAGGAACTATAATTTCTGCAGTAGTAAGTTCAGGTTCCAGAAAAGTTATTATACCTTATGTGGTTCAAATGAGCCTTTCAGAAGCCCAGCTAAAGGTAAATCAGAAAGGACTTACATTGACTGTCGTAAGTGAAGAATATCATGAAGGTTTAAAGCCAAACTATATTATTTCGCAGGAACCTCCTGCAGGTACAGAAGTAGATGGAAAAACACTGGTAAAGGTTGTTGTAAATAAAGCAAGAGAAGGTATTTCTGTACCGGAACTTAAAGGATTATCAAAAAAAGCTGCAGAAGAATTACTTGCACTTCAGGGGTTAAAGCTCCTTGTAGTAAAGGAAGAAGCTAATAGTAAAATAAAAAAAGGCACAGTTGTTTCTCAGGATCCACCTGTGGATACGCTCGTTGAAGGTAATTCTATAGTTAAAGTTATATTAAGTGCAGGCTCTGTGGTAAATTCAGCTAAAAATAATAAAGTAATTGTACCTGAATTGCTTGCTAAAACCCTGAAAGAGGCAAAATTTACTGCAGAACAACTTGGACTTACCCTGGTAACCAGATCAGATGAAGGTAATATAAATGATAACATGATTGTTGCTTTTCAGTCCCCTTCTGCAGGAACAGCCATTACTAAAGATAAAAAGATACAGGTGAGAGTGAAATCAAAGGTTGTAATAGTAGAAGTCCCTGACGTAAGAGGTAAACTTCTGATGGATGCAAAAAATGCCCTTCGCCTTAAAGGTTTATCGGCAGGAAATATAAGTGAAATGTTATCGAATGATGTAGTTCCGGGTACAGTTTTGCAGCAGGAACCTCTTCCAAAAACTCTTCTTCCTACAGGCAGTTCTATAGAACTCGTTGTATCTAAAACTCAGGATAAATCACTGGTAAATGTGCCGTCTATGGTAGGCATGAATGTTACTGAAGCAAAATTACTTATTGAAAAAAAGGAACTTCTTATCGGGTCAATTATAATTCAACCTTCTGAGGAGCAGACAGGTATTATTCTGTCCCAGCAGCCGGCAGGAGGAATGTCTGTTAAAAAAGGAACACAGATTAATCTTATAGTCAGTAAATAGTGAAGAGTGCAAAGTGAGCAGGGGCGTTTAATAAAAAACCCTTATAACGGTCATGCATCACGCATCACGAATGGGGTGAAGGGAATTTTGAAAAAAAGAAACATAAACATATTTTTGAATTTTTTTATATCTATAATTGCTCTCCTTGTTGTTATAGTAACTATTGTGACTATTACATACATAGGATGGAATTTTTATAATGATGTCTTTGGAAAGGTTACAGATGTTTCTGTTCCTTCTGTTATAAATATGGATATTATAGAAGCCAGGCAAAAACTGAAACAGGCAGGTCTGGAGATAGAAACACAGCAGAAATACAGTGATACCGTTCCGAAAGACATGGTTATTTTTCAAAAACCTGAATCAGGAAGAAAAGTGAAAGTCGGAAGAAAGGTTTTTGTTATAGTAAGCCTTGGATGTGAACTTGTAAATGTGCCGAATCTTAAAGGTCTGCCGTCCCATGACGGAGAAGTAAAGATAAATAAACTGGGATTGAAGTATCTTGTTGAAAAAGAAGAATCTCATGAGACTATTCCGAAAGGTATGATAATAGAGCAGAATCCTCCTGCCCTCGGGCAGGTTCCTAGGAATACAACTGTTCAGGTAATTCTCAGTGCAGGACCTGCAGTTCCGGTAGATGTACCTGATTTAATAGGTCTTACCCTGGCAGATGCAAGAACTGCAATAGAAAATGCCGGCTTTTCTCTCGGAAAGGTTGTCTGGATTGAAGATAACAGGTTTAAGCCCGGTATGATACTGACACAACTGCCTCCTGCAAAGGAAAAGCTTAAGTCCGGTTCTCTTATAAGCGTAGAAGTTACGGCAGATAAATATCCGGAAAATAAGATATATTTTCAACAGGACCTGCTTACTATAATGGTTCCCAAATCCGATACAGATAAAGAAGTTGAAGTTGAGGTTGTCGTGTCTGACCGTTTCAGTACAGGCAAGGTCTATCATGCATTTCATAAAAGTGGAGAAAAAATAGAAATTTCTGTAAGCAGTCTTGGTAACGGACATGTTGAAATATTTTTTGACGGTGCTCTTGAAGTAAAGGCAGATCTCTGAACAGTGAGCAGTGACCAGTGAAGGGTGAAGATTGATTAGTAGGGGCGAACCACTGTGTTCGCCCATTACCGGTGGAAACACGCATTACCCATCACGCATCACGCATCACGAAACCACCCGTCACGCGTTACCCGTTACGCGTCAAGATTTTATATTATGAAAGGAAGTTTTATGACCGAACAAAACATTAAAATTGCTCCTTCTTTACTGTCAGCAGATTTTTCCTGTCTCGGTAATGAAGTAAAGAGTGTCGAAGAGGGCGGTGCCGATTATATTCATTTTGATGTAATGGACGGACACTTTGTTCCAAATATAACATTTGGACCTTCTTTGATAAAATCCCTGAGAAGTTTTTCTTCTCTTATATTTGATGTTCATTTAATGATAGAAAAACCGGAACGATATATAGAAGATTTTGTTAAATCCGGTGCCGATATTATTACAGTCCATACAGAGACAAGTCGTCATCTTCATAGAACATTACAGATGATAAAAGATTTCGGCGTAAAAGCCTCTGTATCACTTAACCCCGGAACAGATCCTTTTTTTCTGGATTATATATGGGATAAGCTGGATATGGTTCTTGTTATGAGTGTCAATCCAGGATTTGGAGGTCAGAAGTTTATTCCGTCGGCCCTGAAAAAAGTGGAATGGATATATTCCCGTATTAAAGATGAAGGTTTAAATATAGATATAGAAATTGACGGAGGTATAGGGCAGGAGAATGCAAAAGAAGTTGTAAAATCAGGTTGTAATATACTGGTAGCAGGTTCTTCCGTATTCGGCAAAAAGCCTGTTTATTCCGCAATAAAATCCATACGTGACAGTATTAGATGAAATCCATTATAAGACCTGTATATTATAGAGATCTTCCGTTTTTTGAGGAAATATGGAAGGAGTTTATTCTATCGGAAACCTCTTCTGAAGATAGATTTTTACATCCTCTCAGTTTTTCAGGAGTAGATTTTCTTGCAGGTAAATTTATGAAATCTATTCTGGGAGAACCTTCTTTCTGGGATAATTTTCTGGTCTATGAAATTGATGGTAAACTTACAGGTTTTATGGAGGTATCTTATTTACCGGGAAAATCATATACGGTTTTTATAAAAAATTTTGTAATTTCTTCTTCATGCCGTA
>JAKPQU010000164.1 GCA_029555925.1 Bacillota bacterium | reverse complement strand
AATCGTGACGCGTAACGCGTAACGCGTGACAGGTAACTTTCACCATACTCACTTTTCACGCCTCACCGGCGATATCCCTCCGTTTTTATAGGCCATGAAAATAATAGAAAGATCCCTTTTTGCTTTATAAAAATCAGAATAAGGCTTTCTCTGTTCCTTTCTCCTTTCATTAATGGCAGATATAAAATCTGCTGCTAGCCCTTTATTACCTGTCAGGTCAAAAGGATCGGGAATATAAAGATTTGTCAGCTTTTCTGATTTTATATAAACATAAAGACCATTACTTTCAAAGGTAATTGTTCCTTTATCTCCGTAAATGTAAGATGTCTGAAAAACCCCGAGAGGAAGGCTTTTTGTGTTCCATGAATAAATGAGTTTTGCAGTAACATTATTTTTATAGGTAAGATCCAGAACAGAAGATCGTTCCTGCTCACCTTCTTTATGCCCGGGAAAGACGGATTTTACTTCTACCGGCATATCGTCTACTATATCTGACAGGAGTGATACGAAATGGATTCCTCCTTCAAGAAGTGAGCCGTACTTACTGCGCCAGTCAGTAGATTTCTGGGTAAAAGCTTTTTTGATTGAAAGGGATTTTATATTGCCGATATGTGGTAATAATTCTTTTATTTTTTTCAATGATGGTTTGTAATAGTAATTTTCTGCCACCATAAGAAAAGGATTTTTCTGTTTCCTGAAGACTTCTTCTATCTCCGAAATTTCTTCTTCCGAAATACACATGGGTTTTTCTACAAGAACTGCTTTACCTGCTTCCAGAGATTTGATTATCTGATCTTTATGAAATTCCGGCGGGGAACAGATTATTACTCCGTCTATATTAGAATCTACAAGCACTTCATCAAAACTGTTGAAAAATCCGTTTCCTCCTGACTTTTTGTTAAGTCCTTCCGCTTCTTCTTTAATTATACTGTAGAAATAAAATTTAACTTTTCCTGATAATCTTTTTACATGGCTCTGAGCTATATGGCCGCAGCCTATGATACAGATGTTTTTCATATAATCGTGATGCGTGATGCGTGATGCGTGAACATAACTTACTGGACGAAAATACATGTTCGTACCTGCTCACTGTTCACTGTTTCCCCCCATTTTTCACTATAAAATCTGCCACTCTTAAAGCATTGGCGGTAATTGTCAGGCTTGGATTTACTCCTGCAGAAGCAGGCATAAAACTTCCGTCGAGGACATATAAATTTTTAATACCATGAAATTTGCAATTTTTATCAAGAACACTTGTTTTCGGATTGTCTCCGAAGCGGAGTGTTCCCACTGCATGAGAAAAACTGTCTATATACATTACATTCGGTATAAGGCCCCCTGATTTCCTCAAAATCTTTTTTGCCCTCTCTACCAGGTAATCTCTTCTCTGACAGTCTGCTTTACTGTATTGATGTTCTATTTTTATCAGAGGCAGTCCGTATCTGTCTGATTTTTCCGAAAGAGTAATTCTGTTTCTTTCGTCAGGTTCATCTTCTGCTATACAGAGAAGATTCTGTATATAACCTGCCATTGTGGCTGCTGCAGTTTTGAGTCCTGTAGGAGCAAAATGTCTGAGCACTACAGCTGGAGGGGTATAAATGTCCTGTATAATACCTGTAGCACTGTTCATTTTATCCCTGAAGTCTTCGTAAAAATCTGTAATACAGAGCTGTTTATGAAATACCTGTTCAGGATTTGTTTTAAATGGAAATACATAGCTTACCACTGCATTACAGTGTCTCATCAGGTATTTTCCTGCAAGAGAAGAATTTTCATAATTCCTGAGATCTGATCTCAGAATTATTGCTCCGCTATCTATTGTTCCGGCACTTAAAATGAATGTTTTCGCTGAGAGTGTGAAGCTTTTATTTGATTTTTTGTCTATACATTCAATTTCTTTAATTTCACCGGAATTTTCTATAACTTTTTTTACTATAATGCCTGTTCTCAGTTCCAGATTAAATTCCTTTGCTTTTCTGATGAGTGTTGCCGACGCATCATTTTTTGCACCTATTTTACATGGAAAACCGTCGCATGTATTACATTTGATACAGAGAGGTCTTTCTTTGTTTGCAAAATTAATGGTCATAGGCAATTTAAACGGCTTATATCCAAGGTTTTCTGCAGCTCTGTATATTCTCTGCGAAGGAGGTGAGAGTTCTATCTGTTTGAATGGATATGGAGCTGATCTCGGCGGTTCACAGGGATCTTTACCATCTTCACCGTATACTTCAAGCAGTTCTTCCGCTTTTGTATAATATGGCTCAAAATCGGGATATTTTACAGGCCAGGAATGAAAATCCTGTTCTCTCATTCTCATAACTGCACCGCCGTAAAATACCGAAGCTCCTCCAACTACTTCATTATGGTATAGCTCTTTAAATATTTTATCTTTATATTGTTTTACCAGAAGGGGGCTGTCACCTTTATATCTCTTATCGACAAGGATTTCTTTCGGATCCCAGTCTTTCTCGTCTCCTTTTATATAATCTCCTCTTTCAAGGACAAGGGTCTTTAAACCGGCTTTAGACAGGGTATAGGCTGCTGAAGCTCCGCCGAAACCGCTTCCTGTAATAATTACATCATAATCTATTGAATTCATATATGCCTTTCATAATTTAACCTTTTCCAAAGACAGGTAATGTAGTAATAACTAAAATTATCAAAATGTGAAGTAAAAGTCAATAATTAAATTTTATATATAGAAAATATTTGCAGTTAGTTTTCAAGGGGATCGTAAATATAAAAACCCTGGTTAACAGGGTTTTTATATTTATCATTTATTTTTTTATGAGGGACAGTACCTTTTATGCTCCTCCTGCAATACCTCCTGCAATACCTCCTCCTAATGCCAGCGTGCCACCGAGTATGGCAGCCGCCGGTGCGCCTGTTACCAGTGCTCCGAGACCCACACCTGCCCAGAAATTATGAGTGGCACCCATCCATGTAGCTGCGGCATTGGAAAGACCTCCTACTGCTCCGGCTATTACCCTTCCGCCCGCTATCTGTGAACCATCTTTTTTCTTCATTCCTTCTGCAAAACCATTTGCTGCGCCCAATACACCCATACCTACTGTGGCTACGACTCCGCCAGTGGGGCCGAAGAAAGCAGTAGCACCATAACCTATGGCTGCATCAAAGGCTCCCTTGACACCTCCCAATGCCATACCGAGACCGACTCCTGCCGCGCCTCCGAGTGCTGCACATCCCAGTGCTCCTACCGGCCCTGATGTCTGGTTTGCAAGGGGTTTCATGAATTCGGGAGTAGGTTCGCTTGAACCGAGAACTACCTGTTCCTTTGGACCTGTCTCTTTCTGAGTAACTTTAACTGTATTTGGTAACTGTGTTGCAAGACCTGTTTTCTGAATTTGCATAATTAAAAGCCTCCTCTTTATCTTAATTTATATTTTATATATTGTATTATAAAATTCAATCCGTCACATTTCAATAGAAATATGTAAAAAAAATGTTAACAATTTATGCTATAATAACTTACTGAAGTGAGAAGTGGGCAGTGAATAGTGAAAAGTTAGAAAACCTTATCTAGTCTGGTTTATAACATATTAAAATATTAATTGCTTATGCTCAGGTCAGTAACAGGACTTTATGTCACGTTATTGAATATATAAATGAGTTATTGAGGTGAGCATAAATAATACATAACTGCTCTTGTAACGTGTAACGCGTGACGGGTAGAAGACCTTTATTATATGCTTATGCTCAGGTCAATACATAACTCTGATATCTCCGAGCTATTTTTTTCTAAGTACCGTAACAGGTAAAATGGTATCCGTAAAAAGCTTCTGCCTGGCGGGCTCTGGAGAAGAAAAATTAGTTTTTTATATAGAATTAAAAATTAAATAAGGGCTAATTTATTGTCTGTAAAACAAATTAAATAAGG
>JAKPQU010000163.1 GCA_029555925.1 Bacillota bacterium | reverse complement strand
ATTTCTTAACTATATGATCCAGTAATCCCAGAAAATCATATTGTTTACAGGATCTAAACATAAGACAAATCTCTACAATCCACTCTCTGAAGCTACGTTCAGGTAATTTATGTATGCTCTTTCGATAACCGGAAGCTTCTACAAAACTCATATCGATGGTATAATTACTGTTTTGTAATATTTGAACCAGAATACGAACCCTGTTCAATTCCGTATGAGATAGATATGGAAAACGATTCAAATATTTTACCGCTTCATCCAATCTTCCGAGGCAAAGCCAGGAAATAATATAATAAGCCCATTCTACAGGATCCGGGTCTAAAGCACGGTAGATTTCCATCTGCCTGCGAATTGGTTGATACAACCAGTCCATGGCATTTTGAGGATTACCTTTGTAAAGATTACATAATGCAATACGTACCTTGGGTTCAGACATATAATCACAGTATTCAAGACATTTATAATATAAAGCTTGTGCTTCATCATATTCACCTGCCCGGAGTTTTATATCACCCTGTTTTATAAGTTCTCTGTCTATGCCATTACATAAAAAATGAAAATTTGTTATACCGGAATGTTCATCTACAATAATAAAAGGCTCAAATAGCCCTGTCTGAATAATCTTCTGGCCCGGTTTTAAGGTTTTATTCAAATTAAACCATTGAAATATTTGATCCCTATGTCTGATTGTATGTCTGGCCTGGACCAGATTATACCCTGAATCTATTATCTTAATAAGTTCATCTCTATTCTCGTAAAGAAGATATTCAAGCTTATCAAGTATGTCACTTCCATCTGTAAAGATACAATTTTGCATATCAGCAAAACCACAGGCTTCAATTATGGGAGTCTTTTCTGTTATAAGACATGATTTAACTGCAGGAACTTCGAAAAATCTCAAAATAATATATCTTCCAATTGTGCCACAGGTAGGAACAAACCATGCAGAATTAAGTAATCGTGCATAATCAGTGCCGAAAAGCATTTTACTATATGCTTTTTCACTGTATCCCCAGTGTCTGTAAAGCATAGATGTATATATATCAGAAACTATCTCTTTAATTTTACGGCGCCATGGATAGATTTTACTTCTAGTTCCAATGAAAAGTACAGGGATTAATTTTTTTTCTCCATAATCTTTGAATATATCTGTATCTACAGCGGATGGATAAAAAAATAAATTATCCGGTGTTTCTGCAATATAATCAATTGGATTTAATGTGCTAAAAAAATTTGTTACTCCCCAATGTTCCATGTCTGAAAGAAATACTGACCTGCAGGAACAAAACGAATCTGCCCGTGCCAGACCTATTTTAGGTATATCCGGATAAACAGAGGTATTTTTTATATCAGGACGGCGGGCTGAATCCAGAGATATACCACTTGTAAAGAGAGTTATATCCGGATTATACTTATCACAAATCTCCTTATAATCACAGTCTTCTTTTATTACAATTACTTCAAAAAATTCTGATAACATTTTTACAATATATGCTTCAAAATATGAAAATAATCTTTCCTGGTTATTTAAAGACCACATAAAATATATAAGTCGGGGTTTAATTTTTTGTTCCATATACTTTCCTCTAAATATATAAATCAAATTTTTGACAATATCTCTTTAATATTACTAATAATGTAATCTATATCTTTCTTCATTAATCCCGGGAATATAGGTATGAAGAATGACCTTTCTGCTACATCACAGGAAACAGGGAAGTCTTTATCTGAAAAACCGCGATCCGCAAAATACGGCTCTTTATGTAAAGGTTGTATTCCAAACCTGCAGGATATATTTTTCTCTGACATTTTATTTATAATATCTGTTGAAGTTATTTTTATTCCTTTTTTTATTCTTAACATATAAGAAGAAAAAGCATGTTCTGTATATTCTGGAACATATGGTAATTCAAGTTGCTCCATTTCAGAAAAAGCTTCGGTATAATATTCTGACTGTTCCCTTCTTTGCTTTAAAATTTCAGGAAGCTTTTTCATTTGAATAATTCCAATTGCTGCCTGAATATCTGTCATTCTATAATTATACCCATTAACATAATATTTTTGTAAAATTATACCTTTTGCTTTATGTCTTTCCAGATCTGAAACAGACGCTCCAGTAGATCTTAATATCTTTGCATTTTCTGCAATTTCACAATTATCTGTAACAAGCATTCCCCCTTCGCCAGTAGTAATCATTTTTCTCGGATGGAAGCTGAACGTAGTAGTAAGTCCATGAGAACCAAGGTATTTACCTTTATAAGAAGCTCCCAATGATGTCGCCGCATCATCTACAAGGGCAAGGTTATATTTTCTTGCAATTTCAATAAATACGTCTAAATCAGCAGGTAATCCGATTTGATCAACTATAAGAATAGCTTTTGTTTTCTCTGTTACCAGTTCTACCACCTTTTGCGGATCAATGTTAAATGTATTTTCATTTATATCAGCAAATACAGGTATAGCCCCTGCCATAATAACAGCATTTGCATCTGCCATACAGGTAAAATCAGGCACTATGACTTCATCTCCTGCTTTAACTCCATGAAGTCTTAGTGCCAGATGTATAGCTGATGTACAGGAATTTGTTGCTACAGCATATTTTACTCCTATAAAAGAAGCCAGTGATTCTTCAAATTCCTGAACTTTTGGTCCCAGACTGACCCATCCACTTAAAACAATTTCTTTTAAAGCTTCCCATTCTTCAATTCCTATCCATGGCTTAGTAATTGGTATATGATTCTCAAATAATTTATTCATAATTACACTTCTCTCCTTTATAGCATAAGTTCCTTGAGATCATATTGTGAAATTTTTTTTATTATTCTTGCCGGCACACCACAGGCAAAAACCCCCTCCGGAATATCTTTAATAACCAGAGAACCGGCACCAATTATCGAACCTTTTCCTATTGTAACTTTTGGGATTACAGTGGTTGAAATTCCTATAAAGACATTTTTTTGTATTTCTACTCTTGCTCCAATAACACTTCCAGAACTAATTGAACAATAATCTTCTATAATAGAATCATGCTCAATTATGGAACCGTTATTAATTACTACATGATTCCCTATTTTTACATCTGTCCCGACAAATGTATTTGCTAAAATCATATTCCCATAACCTGTCTTTGCAGAGAACATAATATTACTTGATTTATCTATGGCATTTCCATAATATTTAAGGCTAAAATTTAATTTCTGGTATATATTTTCTCTCAAATAATTATCACCAAGGCAAATTATAAATTTATAATCATATTTAACCATATCTACGGCTTTATCAATTTTACCAATAACTTTTTTCCCATTTATTTCTTTCCCTAATTTATTTTCATCATCGTCTAAAAAACCTGCCACTTCAAAACCGCTGTGTTCCAATATATCCAGAATCACACGACCATGGGCACTTGCTCCTATTAAAATAAATTGATTATTCATTCTGCATCAGGCCCACTTTCTATAAAAATATAATTAAGATATGTAAATAATATTTTTATGAATCACCATATATTAATTTTCTTAAAAATTTTTTAATATTATCATTAAATTCATTTTTATCTATTTCATATAGATATGAATCGTAGTATTTCTCATATTTATAAAAATAATCTTTAAGCAATTTTATTTTTTTAGCTTTATATCTTTCATGAATCTTTGCAGTATTTACATTTTCTATTACAGTAGTAAAATATATTTTCTCAAGATTTAATCTATTAAAACCATAATCATATAGTAAATACATTGATTCAATAGCAGCTAAAGGGTTATTTATTACTATCCATTTACCCCATTCAGCTTTTTTATCATTCCAGTCTATATCTTTAATATCTATCGTGCCAATATTTTTATTCGTATTCCTCCATACTATGGTGAAATAATGTTCATTTTCCATATCATAATATTTTTCAAACCATTTAATTTGTTCTTCTACTGTTTCAGCACTCTTATTAAGATACCTTGAATAATCCTGATGATTCCTGACAAAAACAACAAATTCTGCATCTTCATTTGATACAGGTTTTAAATAAATATATTTCCCCTCTATTACTTTCAAATTCCTGGCCATAAATAAAAATTATTCACCTCCTGGAGCGGTATTTAGAAATTACCTCTCATTTTTTTACATCTTAAACTATATTGTAATTCTTTTACTACAATTACCTTCACAGGTATCTTATAACCAGATATTTTATTTTTACAAAAGGTTCTTATCTTCTTTTTCATTTCATTAAAGGAGATATCAATCTCAGGTTTTACCTTTGCTACGACAATATTACCGGTTATAGGATTTTTCTCTCCATAAACTATTACATCTTCTACCTCAGGCATTTCCATTATTACATTTTCGACCTCAACAGGAAATACTTTCTGTCCTCCAACATTTATTATTTCAGAATCTCTGCCAACTATCTTTATATATTCTCCATCAACTTCAACTATATCACCGGTATGAAAATAGCCTTCCCCGTCAAATGGATCCGGTGCATTAAGGTAACCCAGCATTGAAGTGTCTGATTTTATTAGTAATTGATTATTAACTATCTTTATATCGACATCCCCGACTATCTTAAACCATTTAGATTCATTGAACTCACTTTTCGATCTTATTGCTCCAAACTCTGATAAACCATATTTTTGTATTAATTTTAGTTCAGGGAATATATTATTTAATTTCTTCAGAGTAATTTCTGCCATAGGCTCTGCTCCATAAGTTATTATCTTTAAAGAACTAAGATCATAGTTTTTATATTCTTCAGAAAAAATAAGTAAATTTAAAAAAGTTGGTGATGTCGGTAATAGTTCTGCTCTATGTTTTTCTATAGTGTTACATACTGTTAACGGATCTCTACCTGGTAAAATTATAACAGTTCCATAATTACTTAAAATGTCAAATAAAGTATCAATACCTCCAATATGATCGAATAATAAAAACGTAATAGTTCTCAGAGGTTTATGACTTTTTATAGCAAATTTTTTTATCAATTTCGACAAATCATGTAATATGGCTTTGCTTTTTCCTGTAGACCCGGACGAAAATAATATCAACCCACCTTTCTTCTCTTCTCTAAAAGCTCGAAGCATTGTATTCTTTATTTCACTTCTGTTCAATCTTATTATTTCATATTGTTCATCATCGCAAAATCTTATTATATATTCTATTTCAGCTATTTCAATAAATTCATTTTTTTCCTGTTCTGTCATAGATGATAAAGGAACTACTATATTATTGTTTCTAATTAAAGCTATAAATAAAGCTATAGAATTATGAGAATAATCTGCTTCTATAGAAACAATATGTCCACTGGTTATTTTTTCTTCTTTAATTATCTTATACCACTTATCTACTTCATCAATTAACCAATCATAGGTATAACCTGTATCTTTATAAATTATAGCTTCATTATTGTTTTTATTTTTATACAATTTTTCTATAAACCAGTCTATACTGTCCATTACTATTAAATACCTCCAAGATATATAACCTGTCCTGTTATAAAATCACTTTCAGGTTTTATAAAAAAATCTATCACATTTGATATATCACGAAATTCACCATATCTTTTTATAGCCTGATGTTCTATAAGTAATTTTATTTTTTCTTCAGAAACATTTTTTATCAGGTCTGTATATACAGGTGTAGGGCCTATGGCATTACAGGTTATATTATATGCTCCAAGCTCTTTAGCCATAATCTGTGTCATATTAACAATGGCATTCTTAGAAGAAGCATAAGCCATCTCACCTTCCAATTTAAGTGGAGCCGCAACAGTTGCAAAGTTTATAATTCTGCCGGCTTTACGTTTAGACATTATCTTGCCGGCTTCTCTGGAAAAAAGAAATGTACCAAATACATTAGTATTATATATTTTCTGCCATGTAGTTAAAGGCGTTAAAAGTAAATGATTCATCGATGCTATCCCTGCATTATTTATAAGAACATCGATTTTATCATATTTTTTAGCCACATTTCTTACCATTCTGACAACAGCTTTTTCATCAGAAACACTTAACTGATAATGTTCATAATTTTTATGATTTACACAGCTTTCTCCTCTACTACATCCTATTACGGTATTATCTTTATTAAGATAATACTCACTTAAATATTTGCCTATACCTTTACTTGTACCGGTAATTATAATAACAGTATTTTGCATTTACACCTCCTGCAAAAGTTGCTCTATATAATCAGTCAGACTATTTATATCTTTAAAAGGAGACCTTTTCTGACTCATAGCTCTTTCATCTGCTATAACAATTTCTTTCTTAAACTGTTCATATATCTTACCTTCCAAATCAGTTATAAGACTTACAAGTGTAAGAGAGTCAAGATTCCCATCACGGCCATATAACTTTGTATTAATATCAGAATTTTTTAAACTTTCATTATCAAGTTCTTCACTTAAATCTTTTACAGATTCTATTACTAAATTTAATATCTTTTCCTTATCCATTTATACAAACTCCTTTTAATAGTTTAAAAATTTTCTCAATTTCATCTTCTTCTAATCCGATATAAAAAGGGAATAATACAATCTGTTCTCTTGCTTCCTCGCTATTTTTAAGTAAATAATATGTATTACAATAAGGTTCTTCAATATGTGAGTTCATTACTCCTGGCCTTGTTGCCACATCATTTCCCAGAAGATATTCCATAAGCTGGTCTCTTGACAAAGGTGCATTTTGCAAAACCCTGACAGGATAACTCTGCCAGTTTGATCTGTTATAAGACGGCTCATTCGGTAATTCCAGCCAATCTATATTGCTTAAATATTTTCGATAAAGTTTGTCCAGAGTTCTTCGTTTCTCAATAATCTTCGGTAATTTTTTCAACTGTTCTATTCCAATAGAGGCCTGGATATCAGTCATTCTATAATTATAACCAGTAATTACATATTTTTCAAACATAACTTTCTTTGAACTATGTCTTACAATATCGGGTATACTCATTCCATGCTGTCTCAGGAGGCGAAATTTTTCATCATATATCTCATTATTTGTTGTCACCATACCTCCATCACCTGTTGTAATAATTTTTCTTGGATGAAAAGAAAAACATGCTATATCACCATGAGGTTTACCTATCTTTTCCCATTTACCATTAATATTTACTTCACTACCAACAGCACAGGCGGAATCTTCTACGACAGGAATATTATATTGTTCCGCTAACGATACAACTGATTTAATATCACAGGGCATCCCCATTTGATGCACAGGTAAAATGGCAGCTATCCTGCCAGTAGAATCTTCTTTTAAATATTTCAAAGGAGATTCTTCAACTATAATATCTGAAATATTTTTATAAAAAAGCTGATTATCCCTGAGTTCGCAATCTTCCCTGAAACATTTTTCAAGAGCTTCCGGACACATATTAAAAGTTTTTGCATCTATATCAATAAAAACCGGTTCAGCAAAGCAATATCTTATGCTATTTGCAGTAGCAATAAAAGAATGGCTTACAGTTATTACAAGATCACCAGGTTTAACTCCAACTGAAAGAAGAGCAATATGCAGGGCAGTGGTACAGCTGGATACGGCACAGGCATATGTTGAACCAACATATGAAGCAAAAGCTTCTTCAAATTCTTTTACCTTTGGCCCCTGAGTTACCCATCCGGAAAGAATTACTTCTCGTGCTGCAGATGCCTCTTCTTCACCGAGAAAAGGTTTAGTTATCGGTATCACTTTATCATACCCTTTCTTAAAGTTACATCATCTAACCAGATTACCAGTTTTTCAAGTCCTTCTTTTAAAGATGTTTTTGCCTCAAATCCTATATATTTCTTAGCTTCAGATATATCAGCAAGACGTCTTAAAACTTCAACTTTTTTTCTCTCTTCAGGAAGAGGAATAAATTTTGGTTTTATTTTAGAATTCATTACTTCTAATAATAAATAACATAATTCTACTAAAGACGTTTCTATACCATTTCCAATATTAAAGACTTTATCACTAGTATCAGATTTCATTGCTAAAATATTAGCACGTGCAATATCTTCAACATATATAAAATCCATAGTCTGTTTACCATCACCAAATATCAGTGGTTCTTTACCTTCTTTTATAAGATAATACCACCTTATCATAACTTCTGTATATTTACCTTCTCTGTCCATTCTGGGGCCGTAAATATTAAAATACCTCATAGCATTGTAGTTAAGTCCATACATATCATTAAATGCGCGACACATAAGTTCATTAGATGTTTTTGCAGCACCGTAAAAGGTACGGTTATTGTACGGGTGATGTATTTCCGTCGTTGGAAAAGTTTCTGCCATGCCATATATAGATGCAGAAGAAGCTGCGATCAGTTTTTTTATTTTATGTTTAATACATGCCTCAAGCACGTTAAATGTTCCGTTAAACATAACTTCAAGAGCTTCTCTCGGATTTTGAGCACAACGGGTAATACGGAGAGCAGCCATGTGGAAACAATAATCAATACCATAAAAAAGATTATCAAGTAATTTAATATCTCTAATGTCACCTTCTATAAATTTTACTTTTCCTGACTTAAGAGAAGATTCTATATTTTCTTTTGATCCCCTGATAAGATTATCTATAAGTATAATCTCCTTTACACCTTCCTTTAAAAGTTGATCTGCTATAAATGAGCCTACTAAACCGGCACCACCTGTTATTAATATTCTACTATCAGCCAGCTTGTTCATCTGTAAAACTCCTTTATTTTTTCCGCTACAAAGGCTATCTGCTCTTCTGTTAATTCAGCGAACATTGGTAAAGATAAGATTTCTTTTGCACATTTTTCAGATACTGGTAAATTACCTTCCCTGTAATTCAAAAAATCATAAGCTTTTTGAAGATGACATGGAATAGGATAATGAATACCAGTTTGTATATTATTATCGTTTAAATATTGAATCAATCTGTCTCTTTCGGGAACTCTTATTACAAAAAGATGATAAACATGTTTTGCTTCTTCCATTTCAGAAGGTACTATTATAGTTTTTATGTCTTTTAAATATTTTCTATATAAAAAAGCATTTTTTCTTCTCTTCTCAGTCCACATATGTAAATATTTTAATTTAACTTTTAATATAGCTGCCTGTATTCCTTCCATTCTATAATTATGTCCAATTAATTCGTGATAATATTTTTTTAATGACCCATGGTCCCTTAAAGCCATAAGTCTTTTATAAAGCTCCTCATTATTGGTAAGAACGGCACCACCTTCACCATAAGCTCCAAGGTTCTTACCGGGATAAAAACTAAAACACCCTGCAATGCCAGATGTACCGACAAATTTTGTTTTATACTCAGCGATATGAGATTGTGCACAATCCTCAATTAAATATAAATTATATTCATTTGAAATTTCTTTAATTTTATCTAATTGAGCAGGCTGACCATAAAGGTTGACAGCAATAATGGCTTTTGTTTTACATGTGATAGCCTGTTCTATCTTATCAGGATCTATATTGTAATAGTTTTCTTCAGAATCGACAAAAACAGGTTTAGAACCTGTCAGGCTCACAGCTTCAGGGGTGGCAAAAAATGTATTGGCTGGAACAATAACTTCATCATTATAACCTATATTAAGTCCCATTAAAACTATATGTAAAGCAGAAGTTCCAGAATTAACTCCTATACAATATGTTGCATTATGTACTTTAGCAAAATCTTCTTCAAAATTCCTTACAAACGGTCCTCCCGAAAAGGCCATTTTATCAATAACATCTTCTATGGCTTTATCAATTTCATCTTTTATGGCTAAATACTGAGCCTTTAAATCCAAAAATTTTACTTCCATAAATAAACTTTAAGTAAAACTTATAAGTATTTATTCAACTTATAAATTTACAACCTTTCCATTATTTTTTATTGATAAATCACATGCTTCAAGCATTTTCACAATTTTCAAGCCTGAATATCCGTCATTAAATGGTTTCTTATTACTCAATACACAATCAACAAAATATTCAGCTTCCAGTTTTAATGCTTCTGTATTGTCTATCTTTGGAGAGTACATATCGCCGGAACGATAAGATACCAATAAATTATATATACTTTCTCTATTTTTAATTTCAACACCTTTATCATATATTTTTATTTTTTCATCTCCTTCAAGATCGTTCCATATTAACATCTTTTTATCTCCACCTATAAGAGTTGACCGTATTTTAACAGGAGAAAGCCAGTTAACGCTGAAATGAGCTATCATATTACCGGTAAAATAAACATTTATATAGGCAATATCTTCAAGTCCCCTGGCAAAATGATCTTTACCATAGGCCGATACTGCTACTGGTTTATCTTTTATTACATAATCCATTATGGCAAAATCATGAGGGGCTAAATCCCATATAACATTTATATCATGCTGAAAAAGTCCCAGGTTTATTCTTGTAGAATCATAGTAATAAATATTACCCAGAAGATCTTTATCTATAAGTTCTTTAATTTTCCTGACAGCACCTGTAAAAAGAAACGTATGATCTACCATAATAATTAACTTTTTTTTTCCGCTATTTCGATTAAATCTTCTGCATGTTTTAAAGAGGAAGTAAAAGGTTTTTCTATAAAAATATGCTTACTTTTATTCAAGGCATTTTTAGCTATATCATAATGAGAATTTACCGGTGTAGCAATAGCCACTGCATCTATATCCTTTGAATTAGTAATATCATTATAATTGTTTGTAGTGATTAAGTTGGGATAAATTTTCAATGCTCTTTCTAAAATTTTATTATCCAGGTC
This sequence comes from Bacillota bacterium, assembly GCA_029555925.1. The sequence goes on along the minus strand of JAKPQU010000163.1, from coordinate 29,340 downwards.
ACAAATATGGGTAACATTTATTGATTTAGTATTAAAGAAGTTTCTCAATAGATTAGGTCCCCAGTATCCATAACCTATAATACCAATATTCACTTTTAACTTCTCCTTTCCTAAAATATCTAAAATTTTTCTTATTTAGATTCTAAAATAAAATCGTAAATATATATTATCCCATATACAAGAACACTTTATCAGAAAATAAACAATTGAATTGCTTACAACTATATATTTATCTATTTCTAAATAAAAAAATCCTAATTACCTGAACAGGTAAAAAAGATATAATATATTTCTCCCGTCACTGAGTTATTTAGAGAATGAAAACAAACGTTCTTTTAGAAGCAATATCAACAAATTCCCATATATCAATCCCCATTTTGTGACAGAGTACTTTCATTTCATTTACAAAGGCAATATTTAAACAAAGATAGAACCGGCTTTGGCCATTTTATGTAGGACTTAAATCAAAATAACGTATAATCTACAAAACCTCCTCTCTTACATATAACAACATATTTATTATACCTAACCTTATAATAATAAACTATAGTCCAAAATACTGATTTCAAGACACCAAATGGCTTAATACCTATAAAATATACTCTTATGCATAGATAATTGCATAAAAAATTCAGTCAAAATACAAACAATGATAAAATTTTCCATGGTATTTTCATGATGCAATTGTCTTCAAAATTAAGTATAATATAGTTCTTTCAAACCATATATATTTGTCAGATAATAGCTGGCTAATGCAAATAAACCTATAGAAATCTACTAATTATACAATTTATCACAATTTTATAATATCAAAAACACCCCAAAAAGTCAATTTATTTTAACAGGTTCTTGTTTACTTAAACGTAATCTGCTATTATATAGAAAAATTCATAATAAAAAACTTCAAGGAGGAATTACATGCATTCTCCTCCATGTGTCTTTAATTTTATATTCAAAATTTTCCAATTTATTCTGATTATCTTTAATGTATTGAGTTAATTCTGCTGCAAATCCGCCTGTCCGGCAATAATTATATTTTTCATAATATCTGCCTCCATATATTTCTTTATCCCGGATTATCATAAGACTAACCTTCATCATATAATGTATCTGGCGCGATATACGCTCCATTTGGCCATGAAATTGTCCAGCCATCTACAAAAAATCTTTTAAACATTTCCATATCTTTCAGCGGTTCAAATATACCTCCATCAATATAGTTCTCGCAATCTACTTCTTTTATCAAACCATTACTGAATTTCACTTTTATTCTATAATCCTTTAGATATTCCCCTTCAATAACTCCTAGCATGCAGGACATTTTCCTCATAAAATCCACCCATTTATTAATACAATGGTTCAATCTTATTAATTAAACCTTCCTCAGTCAATATAGGGATTTATGTTACTCATAATGTCAAAGAAACAATTCTTTATATTTCAACTCAACGCCGCAGAACACAAGTATTATCTTCAGTAAGTCAGTCCTGCCTTTAAACTTCCAAAATGCATCATCCTCTTCATATTGTTTCAATTCTTTTCTGGCTTCATTAATTTTATCTTCTAACTTCTTTTCACTGTATTCTGTTACACTCATATATTTTACTTCTATTATATATGAAAAACTTATATCAGGATACTGCAATAAATTCGGTATTAATACTATATCTCCATATCCTTTATTCAATTCCTGCTCGCTTTTAGTTATATAATAATTGGATACATTCAGATAGACTCTTATAAAGGTCTGAATAGCTTTTTCTCCATTTATATAATCGCGTAAAGAGGTCTGTTTATTCATTTCAGAAGAAAGATAGAGAAATAAATCTTCCCATTTTCCGGTATAAGCCATTTCACTGAATAAATTTCCAAGCTTATATAAATCTATATTGAATATCTTTGTATCTCTGTAACCTTCTCTTATATATTCATAATACAACTGTTTTATTACTTCATTTGGTATGGTCAGTAATAATGTTCCTCTGAATTGAGTGTCTATGGTTAACAGGCCAAAATAATATAATAGAGAGATAAAATTTTCAGGATCTATCATTCTATACTTTCGCAGATTTCAGAAAAAGCCTTGAATTTATTAGGTTTTATGTTTTAACTGAAGTCAATAAAATCAAAGGTTTTATAAAAAAGTGCGAAAGCATAGTTTTATTGTTTTGCCCACATACATACAATAAATTTATATAAAATTACCAATTATACAATTTCCCACAATTTAATATTATCAAATTCTCCTCAAAAAGTCAATTTATTTTACCACCTCCTTGTTTACTTAAACGTAATCTGCTATTATATATAAAAATTCATAGTAAAAACTTCAAGGAGGAATTAAATGCATTCTCCTCCATGTGTGCTTATAGTAGATGATAATCTTATAAACATAAAACTTCTGGCCAAATCTTTAACAAAAGAGAATTACAGGGTTCTGGAAGCAAAAAACGGCAATGATGGTTATAACCTGGCAGTGTCCGAGAAACCTGATTTAATATTGCTGGATATTATGATGCCCGTAAAGGATGGTTATGAAGTATGTGAAATGCTTAAAGCCAATGAAGAAATAAAAGATATTCCTGTTATATTTATAACGGCCATGACAGAAACCACGGATAAAGTAAGAGGATTGTCTTTAGGGGCAGTAGATTACATAACAAAACCATTTAACAGTGCAGAAGTACTGGCAAGGGTAAAAACACAGCTAAATCTCAGGAGGATGCATGAAGAAAATATAAGCTATCAGAAGGTGCTCATGGAAGCCCAGAAAATAGCATCTTTAGGCATACTTGCCGAAGGCATGGCCCATAATTTCAACAATCTCCTCAGTGTTATATTCTGCTACAGCGAGATATTACACAGCACTATAGAAGGAAGAGAGAAAGAATATATTGAAAAAATAATGAATTCCACTACGAGAATGAAATATCTCATAAAACAGCTGCTTGATTTTGCGGAAAATAAAAAGGTTATGCCTGTAAATCTGGAAATTCAAAATTTCCTGGAAAAAGTTGTTGAATTTTTCACTGAAAGTTATCCTAAAGAGCCGGTCATAGAAATAGAATTACATGTTGAAAACAGCGAAGAAAAAATATTCGGAGACGGGAAATTACTTTTTCAGTCCTTTCTGAATATACTCATAAATGCAAGAGAGGCTATGGAGCATGGCGGTAAAATTACAATAAAGACCTGCAGAACAGCTATTCCTGAAATATTGAAAAGTAAAATCTCTAAACTCCATGACATATATGTTTGCATTTCTATCTCAGATACGGGTAAAGGCATAAAGGAAGACGATCTTGAAAATATTTTCCTCCCCTTTTTCACAACAAAAAACACTGTAGGAGTGGGACTGGGGCTTTCCACTTCCTATGGCATAATTAAAAATCATGAAGGTATAATAGGTGCTGAAAGTATTTACGGGAAAGGCAGTAACTTCCATATATATTTACCTGTAAAAGAAACATAGCCTCAGTAATTGGAGGATTTTTTTTACAAAAATAGAAAGTATAAGAAAATATATACTATAAAATTTCTGAAAACTCAGTGGATGAAGAAAGGCATCCCTTTGAAATTTTTATTGATAATTTATTTATTAAAACCAATAAATATTTCATAAAAAATATAAGGTGGATAAGGAGATAAAAAGCCTTCAACAAATATTGAAATCAATTTCTTCACTCAACGGAATAGATATTTCGGATGCAGGAAAATTTCTGCTGACTCTGTTAAAACATACATTAATCCTCACAAATACAGGGAGTGCTTTTTTAGTTAAGAAAAAGAGAACCAGGTTTTACCCCCAGGTTAACAGCGGTTCTTACAGTAATGAAAAAATCCAGGAGATATTAAAAAAATTATCTCCTCTGATAGATCCTGATAAAGAAAAACAATATATAGAGGGAAAGCTTGTATATACACTTGTAACGAAGAAACCAAACAGATTTTTATTATTTATCAGAACAGACTTAAAAGAAATACCTGAAGAACATGATAAAACATTCCAGCTATATCTGAAAGCTGCCACAAATATTATAGAAAATGCGGAAAATTACAAAAAATATCTGGAAAAAGAGAAAATTGCAGCTATTGGCCTTGCTGCCAATATGATAATTCATGATTTCAAAAATCCCCTGGCATCTATTGAAAACATTACGAATCTCATAAAAGAAACATCAAAAGATGACATAGTAGCCGAATGTGTGGATATTATAAATGATGCAGTAGAAGAACTGAATGCTCTCATAAGGGAAGTTCTGGATTTTTCAAAGGGGAAGAAGGATCTTGATATTCAAAATATTTCCATTTCAGATCTGATACTTAAAGTCAGAGGATTGCTGGCAAATAAATTAAAAGATAATAATATTATCTTCGAAGTGGAAAGTCTTTTTGACATGGATATAATGGCAGACAGAAAAAAACTGGAACGGGTAATTGTAAATCTTATAAGAAATTCCATAGAAGCACTCAAAGGTAAAAAACAGGAAAAAAAGATTACTCTGAAAATTGAAAAACAGGAAGATAAAGCCCGTTTTTCAATTACAGATAACGGATGCGGCATACCTGAAGATATAAGAGAAAAAATCTTTGAGCCCTTTGTTACAAAGCATACAGTAGGGGGAACAGGTCTTGGTATGGCTATCGTAAAACAGATAATAGAAAGTCACAGAGGAGAAATTACCTTTGAAACTAGACCGGGAGAAGGTACTACTTTTGTATTTACCATACCATTAAACGGGTTGGAGTAAATAAAAACATTACTTCTTTACCGGCACTGCCACAGGGGAAAGTTCTTTCAACAAACTATCTGCCGAGAGTTCTTTTCCTGTTCCTATTTTTATTTTTTTATCCCATCTTATCATGGCGCCCTCTTCAAAATAATTTGTTTTGAGATAATTCAGGAAATCCCTGTGAAAAATAGACGTATATTTTTCTTTATAGTAGTGAATAATATGATAGGCTATTATATCTGCAAGGAGATAATTCTGTATATAAAAAGGATGGGTAATATAAATAGAATCATGAGGCCATATAATCCCTGTAGGAATTTCTATAAACAGATTGTCATAGGCATATTCCCGAAATCTCCTGTTTAAATCTCCTTCAGGCCTCTGGTAGAGGGAAACTTCAAAGAAAAAGTCACTTATAATCTTTCTGTACCAGTGATAACTCTTTGTTCTCTCCTGAAGTATAAATTCTTTTATAACCTTTTCAGGAAGATCAAAATGATCCCTGAGCCATTCCCTTTCGGAAGTTATCTGCTGTATGACACATGCCATGCCTTCCCAGAAAAAATCGGGATCTCCCGAAGAAATTATATAGGAATCACTGGATATAAGACTGGCATGGAGAGCATGGCCAAGTTCATGAAACATTATCTTATACCACCTGTGACCATCACCTGGATTTGTAAGTACTCTGATATCTTTGCCTATCTCTATGACGATACAGATTCCTCCGTGAGGAATATCCTGATAATTTACCTGTATCGGCAGTTTATTCAGATCCATATTGAAATGTTCCAGAAATTTTCTGAAATTTTCAATTATTTCGTCTTTCGGGAAATAATTATCAGATATAGCATTCAAATATTTATATTCATAATATTTCATATCCCATGGATAGACTGTATCTATAGACAAAGCTTCTTTACAGTTATTTATTGTATTTTTCCAGATATTGTCCGTATGTTTCAATATATCTCTGAATAACAGAAAAAGCTTATCCTGATTTATATCTTCAAGGATAAGACACATTTCACCGTAATGATTGTAGCCGAGTTCTCTGGCTTTCTGATTTCTTAATTTTATCAGTGTTATTACTTCCCGTTCAATCTGTTCACCGAAACTTATTTCTGCCCACCATGCTCTTTCTCTCAGATTTCTGTCAGGACTTTTTCTTATGATATCATCCAGCTGATTTCTTGTCATATCGGTGCCATTGAGGTTAGGAGTAAAAGACTGTATCTTTTTATTAATTTTATTGGTAAGTCTGAATATCTCCGGCTCATAAGCAACCTTTGCTTTAAGTATTTCTCTTGCCAGAAGATCAACTTTTCTCCGGAGTAATTTATCTTTACTTTTATTTTTCCATGCCATAAGGGTCTCATATAGTTCCGGCCTGAGGAGTAAATCATTCCTTTCCCTGTCAATCATAAAAGGACTGATGTGGTTTTCTCCTAGAAACTGGTTTCTGTAAGAGAGAGCTTTCTTTACGGAAAGGCTGTAAAGTTTATCTTCTATTTCCTTTAAATAAACTGAGACTTCCTGTTCACCAGTAAATTCCGGAGTCAAAATTATCCCCCCATTATAAAAATTTTATTTAACCTCTGGTGAAAGATATTATACCAGAAAAGAGAATATTAGAAAATACTTCAATTTTCTATCAGGGTTATGATAAAATCAACAATCAGAGTTTAAAGGACGGTACAAAGGATTTTTTTGTTTTATTCAGAAATTATACAGGACGTGACGCGTCACGCGCAGGACTTCTCCACGGAATTACGCATCATTCATCACGACTATACCGGATGTCACCTTGAAAGGAGTAAATAGATGAGAGACAATTTAAATTTATTATTCGAACCGACAGATGAATTTTCTGCCCTCAATACTGATTTTTACGAATTAACTATGTGCGGCGGATTTAAAGTCCTCGAATATCTCCATTATATATTAAAAGACGGATTTAATGCAGGGAAGCTGACAGAATATAAATTCGGCCATGATTTATATTTCAGAAATATTCCTGAATCCGGTGGTTACTGTATATGTGCAGGACTTGCCAGTGCCCTGGAATTTTTAAGAAATGTACATTTCTCTGAAAGTGATATAGAATTTCTGTCTGAATTACCCGAATTTTCACAGATCCATATTGAAGAGAAAAAGAAATTTTTAGATTATCTTTCTAAATGGAGATTCAGCGGAGATGTATGGGCTATAGAAGAAGGAGAAGTGGTATTTCAGAATAATACCCTTATGAGGGTAGTTGGAAATCCTGTAGATACACATCTCATAGAAGGAGCACTCCTTAATATTTATAACTGCCAGACAAGAGTGGCAACAAAAGCAGCAAGAATCTGCAATGCTGCAGCAGGCGATCCTGTAATGGATTTTGCCTTCAGACGCTCCATAGCGGGCATAGGAGGCACTGCCGAACTATCGAGAGCGCTTATTATAGGAGGTATGTGCGGCACATCGAATACCTATGCAGCAAAAAAATACAACCTGGGGAGACCCCTTGGCACTCATGCCCACAGCTGGATTATGGCCTTTAAAAACGACAGGAATGCTTTCGAAGCTTACTCTGCCGTATATCCCCATATGGCAGCCTTCCTCGCAGACACATACGATTTTTTAAACAAAGGTATGGTAGCAGCAATAGAAGAAATTAAACATTTGAGAGAAAAAGGTTATAACCAGGTAATACTCATAAGAGATGATTCCGGAGATCTGGCGGAAAGGAGCAAAATAGCAAGAGAAATGCTGGACATGGCAGGTCTTAAAGATGTAAAACTTATAGCTTCCAACGATCTCGATGAATATCAGATTCAATCAATGAAAAATATACAGAAGGCAAAGCTGGAAGTATGGGGTGTTGGAACAAGAGCAGTAACTCCTCCTGATTCCCTGGGATGTGTTTATAAAGAAACCTTTAAAATCGCTCCTGACGGAACAGTAATGCCAACGATAAAACTATCGGGAAATGTAACTAAAACTACCATACCGGGGCCGAAATGGGATATAAGGCTTATAAACAAAAAAAATCAATATGAAGCAGATGTAATGATCTGTGACGAACAACTGGAAGAATCTAAAAGCAGATTGAATTATACGTTTTACGATCCTTCATACAGACACCTTCATACTATGGTCAGAGGAGTATCTTCAAAATTAATGCAGGTAAAGGTTATGGAAAAAGGAAATATCATATATGACGGCCCTATGAAAGATACACTTAAAATAAGAGAAAACACTATAAAAAATCTTTCCATGTTGCATGAAGGGCATAAAAGACTTGAAAATCCTCATATATATAGAGTTGGTTTGAGTAAAACTCTTTTTAATATTAGAGAAAAGATGATAGAGGAAAGTAAGCAGTGACCAGTGACCAGTTATCAGTGACCAGTTAGCGAGGAGTGAATAGTAAAGGAGAAATGGCGAAAGGTGACAGGTGATTGGCAGTGGCGTCTAGTAAACGCCCTGGAGATGAAATACGCATCACGCATCACGCATCACAAACCACCTATACAAAGAAAGCAGGTATCATCATGAATATATATCCGTTACTCATAACAGGTTCTCCGGATAGAGATAAAATGTTTTTTAACGGAGGACTTGCCAGGATAAAAAACAAACTTTATTGTTCGGCCAGATACGGACACAGGAAGTATCCTGGCACGGACAGAGTGGAAGTATTGAGTGATGCAGCATTATTTTCCCTGGATATAAATAATTTATCTGATTGCAATAATTTTGATGATCTGATAGACCTGATGAGTAACAATAATCCTTTATTTGACAGAGAAGAATTTCTTTACTGTGAAATGGAAAAACTTGAAGAAGAAGGGAACATACATTTTCTTCCGGAAGCCAGAGAAAATGTCTGCAGAGAAGATCACAGATTCGTCTATCTGGGACAGGGGAAATGGGCTTTTATTTATAATATATGGAAATATGATAGCCCTGTATATATAAACGAAAAACCTCTCGTCAATACTGCTACAGAGATAGCCACCGGGAATCCTGAACATATGCTCTCAGATGCAGAGTTTTTTTCACCTATTATAACAGGCGGGAAACATTACGGCACAGGCGCCGGTGAACTGCCATATAAAAGCCTTCTCTTCGGGCCGGTTTTTCTTCAAAAGGAACAGGAAATAATCCGGACAGACAGACTTGCAGGCAGATTCAGGCCAATGGATTCCGTCGGTGAATACCGTGCCGTAGAAGGAACATTTGACGGACATAATTTTCTTTTTAAAGACACAGGCATTATAAATGGAATGAATTATACGGGAGAACATATACATGTAAGCCCCAGCAGTAATCCTTTACTAATGGAAATCACGGATATAAAAGGGAAACGTTCCTGGTTTAATCTCTACATGGATCATGCAAAAGTAAAAAATTTCTACTATGGACACTTTCAAATTACAGACCTGTCACAGAAAAATCTTCTTTACTTTGAAAAAGAACCATCGTTACATCCATTAAAAATAATAGAAATTACGAAAAAAGTAAAATATATAACAGAACAGAAGATTAAAGGCATAGAAAATGTTGCAGTTCCTTACGGACTGGTTTCTTCCGATTTTGCCACAGGACAGATACTGTTAATATCCCATGGAGTATCGGATAGTTTCTGGCAGTTAAGCGGCATTTATGCCATGGAATTGATTGAAAAAATAAAAAGAGAAATTGACATTCATGGTAATTCCTGTGCCGATCCTGCCCTTATGAGCATCTTTCAGAATGGTATAAAGACAGCAAAATTTACAAATTATAATGATTTATAATTTTTTTATTGAAAATAAAAAAATTATCATCAGATATTGACATATTTATATATTATTGCTTTAATATAGAGAGGAAGTTTTTTTCTATATTTTACGGAGGGAGTGTTTTCATTGTGAAAAAAAATGGAATAGCACTTATATCTACTATTATGATAGTATCTATACTGGTTATGATAATGGTATCCATGGTGTTCATTCTTACCAATAGTACTTATATGACAGGAAGGTATATTGACGATAATATAGCAATACAGGTGGCAGAAGCAGGTGTAGCCTATGCTATAAGACAGCTAAATGCAAATCCCAGCTGGCGCGGGGATGTATTGGATGAAAGTGGTATTTACAGGCAAACAGATATTTACTTACCTGACATAAAAGGGAAATTTTATATTACTTTTAATCCTTCCAAAGATTATTGTTCCTGCAATAATCTGAAAAAACCCAGCCCACTACAAGAAACAGTATACCTTACGGAATTATTCCACCTTATACGGGAGAGATAATCATTAAAGGAGAGGTAAACAAAAAGGTTAAATATATAAAGGCTGTTATGGTCAGAGGAGACTTTATGAACAGCCATCTTTCAGCAGAAGGCCCTGTTGTTATAAAAAATGCAATTTCATATGAAGATTCAGGAATTTCAGATGATAAGAAAGGCCTCATAATTACAAATGCTGACGGCAATTCTGTTTATATTCCTTCTCCCATATCAGTTAATCTCCATGGAGGGAAGGTTGTTTCATGTGGTATAGCTTATGTGCCAGAACTTGAGCCAAATGATTCTATTATAAATAATTCGGTAAAAGAGGATTTCGGTAAAATAATGATAGATAAAATAATGAACAGATGCCCCAAGAGTTCACCTGACGTTAAAATATTAACTCCCGGTAATTATAAAGTAACCCGTACTTTAAATAATGATGGAATATATAGTTATTCTATGCTTTATAACGGAACCCCCTATGATTGTTCTTCATGGGCAGAATTTGATCCATGGGGAAATCTAATTATAAAAGAAAGTGTTTATGTTCCCCAGAATGGTACAAATCCTATAACTATTCAATTTGATTATACAAATGAAACATATATTCTAAATACAGGTTATAAAGAGCCGGGACATTGGAGAACTCCTCTTCTGGCCAGATTATTAAGTATACCATGTGCCTATGGAGCAGTAGGAGAGCATAGACCCCCTGGAGATGAAACTCCTGATCCTGACCCTCCGGCTACATTAATGCCTCCAACTCCGACTCGTGTACCCACACGTACGTCTCTGCCTACAAATACTCCTGAACCTACAAATACTCCTGTAGGTTCAGGGACTCCTGCGCCAACGTCTACGGCAATAGAGGTACCAACACCCACACAAACTCCGCTCTCAGTTTCGCTTGCGCCTAAAATTATATTTGATGTAGGTAATAACGGTAAAAGAACTACTATTTATTCTGAAACAGATGTAGAGCTTCTGGGAAGGGTAAGTGGAATAGGTGCTGTAGTCACAAGAGGGAAAACTGGCATAATAGGATCAAACGACCAGTCATCGAGTGTGGCGATTATAAGTGGAAAAGATCTGGAAGTCAGGGCAAATCCCTATATAAATACATACTGTAATGGTATCTATTATTCAGATGATGATATATATTTTCTGGAGAGCGAACACCCGGTAGAAGCCAGTAATACAGGGGAGTTTATAATAGGAGGTTTTGTTTTTTCAAATAACATTAACGATGATATAAATCCTCATAATCCGGATAAAAGTAGTATATATTTCGATCTGCCGTATAATAAAATAAAATTTGTGAGGGCCCTTAATTATTATCATCTGGATAAAATAAGCGGATATGAATTCCCTGTCAAACTTGTATCATGGCAGGAACTCAAATAAGTAAGAAGAAAGGGTTAGCAAATAAAGGAGATGTCTCTCAGGACATCTCCTTTAACATAAATTTATGAGAAAACATGGCATGACTCTGGCTGAATTGAGCGTAACCATTGCTATACTCGGTGTTGTACTTGTAGGCATGATTTTATTTTTTACTACAGGCATTCAGGCGATAAAAAAGAACAATATAATGATACCTGTTGTAAATATTGTAAATGAACAGATAGAAAAAATGAGGGAAATGTCCTATGATACAATAATAAACAGCTATTATCCTTCATCTGAATTCGACATTAGAAAAAATAACATGGATTATAAAATGAAAATAACAACAAAGGTTATATATGAAGAAGAACTGGTTGATATATTCGTTAACATAAACTGGCAGGGAGCGGGGAAACAGGGGAAGAAAGAACTTAATATACAGACCTTTATATATACATCTCCCACACCTATACCATGAAATATTTAATCACTACTGACAGAGCCCATACGTTAATCGAAATGATGTTATGTATAATTATTTTTTCCCTCATGCTCGGTACAATATTTACCGTATTAAGCGTTGGACTTAAAAGCTGGCAGATGGGTGAAATAACTACCGACAGCCAGCATGCGGCAGAGGTTGCCATACAGCGTATAACAGGGGATCTTAAAATTACGAACAGGGCTACCTGTAAATTCGACAAAGTAAATTCAGCCGACCCTGACTATATTTGTTTTGAAAACCCTTTAAACGAACATGAATTTAAAACTGACAGTACAACCAGAGAACCTATCTGGCAATCCCATATAATTTATTACACCCTTACTGATCCCAATAACCCGGTAAAAAAAATACTCTACAGAAGAGTAGTGAGCCATACACCATCGGTTATACCGGTAATACCGGACAATATGACCATATCATCTTATCTCACAAGCAGTGAAGTGGCAGGAGAAAGACCAAGGGTTGTAGCAAGGGATGTGGAAACGTTTCAAATATCACAGGGTGAAGGGGAGTTGATAAAAATAAAACTTGTATGTGCAAAAACTATGAGAGAAAGAAAGATGGCTTATGAGCAGGATTTCAACAGAGATGTAAAGGCGTCAATAACCGTATCTACATCAATAAGACCGCGAAACTAACCGAGAAAACCTATAATTGAAACTCCGACAATTATTAAAATGACTCCCATCCATTTATAAATATTTACATCTTCTCTAAGAATATATTTTGCAAAGACCATACCCCACATATAGGACATGGCAGAAAGGGAGTATATAACGGAAATTTCTCCGTAAGGCAGGAGCATAATATAAAATACTGCTCCTACGAAAAACGTTATAACAGCAATATAAAGATATTTATTTTTTAATAATCCGTCAAAAGAAAGAGAAAGATTCTTTGAAGCAAATTTATTAAAAAGCTGTCCCGTCGCATTAACAAGGGCAACCAAAATCATTGCCAGAATTATCCATAGAGGTGTTTTCACCTGAATTCTCCCTTTCTTTCACTTAATTTCTGTCCGAAACCGGTAAGAGCTATACCGCTCACTATAATTAAAACACCTATTACTTTAAACAATGTAATAGGCTCACCTATAAAAATTCTGCTGAAGAGAATATTCCATATAAAACTTGTAGCAAAAATCGGATAAAGGACTGACATATCCCCGCCTTTAAATCCCCTGGCCAGTATAAGAAGGGTTAACATAAAAAGGAAAAATCCAAATCCTATTACAGCAAGATGGAACATGTTGCTGGAAGTATTAAAGATATTTTTAATTATTCCAAATCCTGCCTGTTCAAACTCCGACTTAAGTCCTGAAAGCTTAAAGGCAGAACCTATTTTAAGAACAATCTGCGCCGCAGCAGTAGCTACAGCTGCAGTTAGAATTAATATTACGGAAGATAGTTTTGTTTTCATAATTTTTTCATAACGCCTGACTGGCAGTTTTCACGACTCACGACTCACTGTTCCCGATTATACCACTATAAAATAAATAGGTAAAGAAATTTCATAAAAATTTCTCACTTGTTAACAAAATTTTAATATAATGTTAACAAAAAATATCTTTCTTTTATAAATAAATTCTTCTATAATTAAATAGAAGAATTATATCTTAACAAAGGGTGTGATAGAATGGATAGGATATCTCAGATACAGAATCGCATAAGAGACATAGAGAGCCAGTTTAATCCACAGCCAAAGCAGGAAGGGCCTTCATTCCAGGCCATGCTCTCACAGGCACAGAATACCATGAGGGTCAACAGTACAGGCGGCCCCCAGTCAGTATACGGCCAGATGTCACCGGTAACGGCAGGCTCATCGGGATTTGTAAATCCATGCCCTGCAGGTAAACTTTCTCCATATAAAGGTGATGACGGTCTTGACATTCACGCACCGGTAGGAACTCCTGTTTATGCTGCAAAAGACGGAGTGGTAGTATATAATGATCCGAGCGGACACAGTGCATGGGAAGGCCCAGGGAATGACACTGGAGCTATAAGGATAAGACATGCCGACGGAACAGAAACCTGGTATGCCCATTTATCTGACAGAGATACTAATTTAAAACCCGGTATGACTGTAAAAGCAGGACAGGAAATAGCTAAAGTCGGCACTGCCAATAATGTTCCCCATCTCCATATGAGTGTATTCTATTCAAGCGGCGGAGATGCAGGCGGATTTATGGATCCTTTTGAACTGGCAAAAGCAGTAGAGCAGGGCGGACTGACAAATGTTGCCCAGAACCAGGGCGCTGCACCTATGCCTCCATATAACCCGGTATTCGGAATGAACAACATGTTACCGGGAGGAGTAGGCCAGTCATCTCCATTCAATCAGGTAGGAAGCGGACTGAATATGAACAGTATTATGAATATGAACCTGAACAATGCCTTTGGAGCTATGGATTCTGAAGAAACAGATAAATCTTAATCAGGTAAAAATAAAAAAGGCAGGAAAAAAAATTAAAAAGACTCTTGCCTTTTTAATTTTTACATGTTATAATACGTTTCATTAAAGATTCCTCGATAGCTCAATTGGCAGAGCGAGCGGCTGTTAACCGCTAGGTTGTTGGTTCGAGTCCAACTCGGGGAGTTATTTATTTTATGAAGAAAAAAATAGCCCGAACACTTACAGGCGATCTTATTGTTATACTGATCCTTATATTCTGCCTCAGCAGACTTCAGTTTATTATGAAAAATTCACCTCCTCTTGCCATGGCAGTTCCTTTTATATGGTTACTTTTTGGTGCCAAATTTATAGTCAGAAAAGATCTGTACGGAGATCTTATAAAAAGACATTTACTCTTCAGATGGGCTTTAATGTGTATTGTTATGGGAGTGCTCTCTCTGCTATATGTAGCGGGATCTTTTATATATAAATAATTTTATAGTTATAAGAGTATGTTTAAACATGAAAGGTACTTTTATATACAATAGAAAAAAATTATTATAGAATATTCAGAGTGAAAAGTGAAAAAACTGGATTTTACTTGCTTTTCACTTTTCACCACTCAATTTTCACCACTTAACAGATTTATGAAATCAATTACAATTTCCAGCAAAATTGGATCTACCTGTCATAAAAAAACGCAATCTACTTGAAATTTTCCAAATTTTATATTAAAATTAACTGAGAGAGAGATTCAACAATTAAAAGATCAGGTGATGAGTATGAAAATACAGGAATATATGGATATGATAAATGACTGGAATTCTGATATTCCTATGAATATGTCTATACTTATTACCAAAGGTCTGAGGAAATTCCTTAACAGCTATACAAAATACAATGAAGATTCGGAATTTAATCGGGATATACTGGCAAAACTCAAAGAAATTATAGTCAGGGATAACGGTAAAGCAGAATGGGAAGAAGCATGTATATATATAGATAGCTTTATCGGAACCTTAAGAGATTAATTTTTTATCAAAAAACTTTTCTTTCCTCCTCTATTTCCTATACTCTTCATAAATAATTTATATTCCAGTGATGTATAACACGTGAGAGGAGGAAATATTTTATTATTGCTCACTCGTGATACTTAATGATTGACAGTATTATTCTTTTACATCAGTCATCACACATTACGAAGTAATGACATTATCGATTGTGAAAGGGTTCAAACTGGATGAGTTCAGAAAAAAACCTCCTCACATCAGGCACAGTCCTTCAGACAAGATATAAAATAGAAAAACTTCTGGGCTGCGGCGGCTGGGGGGCTGTATATAAAGCTTCTTACATATCACCTGAACTTTCAAGAATTTTTGGCCACTGTGCTATAAAAGAAATGAGTCCTTCTCCTGACATGGCAGTTCCAATGGAAACACTGCTTGAAATGTTTTCCCGGGAAGCGCAGACACTGGTCCAATTAAAACATGAACATATACCCAGAATTACAGACTATTTTAAAGAACATGACAGTTATTATCTTGTAATGGAATATATAGAAGGGAAAGATCTGGAAACTCTTATTAAAGAAAATAACTTTCATCCTTTTCCTGAAGAAAAGGTATTTCAATGGGGTATAGAAATCTGTCAGGTACTGGATTATCTTCATACCAGAAAACCTTCACCTTATGTCTTCAAAGATCTGAAACCGGCAAATATTATGATTGACAGATACGGGAAGATTACACTTGTAGATTTCGGCATAACAGGACTATTTAAACATGGAAAAAAGGATGAACTAAGATTCGGAACTCATGGTTACTCGCCGCCGGAACAGTATAAAGGACAGGAAGATCCACGCTCGGATATATATGCCCTGGGAGTTACCCTCCATTATCTTCTTACAGGAAAAGACCCTTCAAAAGAAAAATTGTTCAGTATTCAGGATTTACCTGTTAATGGTCTGAATCCTGCCGTATCTGAAGAAGGAGCACATATAATCTTTCATGCAGTTCAGAATGATATAAATAAAAGGTATCAATCGTCAGGAGAAATGCTTCAGGATATGACAGACATGTTCTGGAAACATATTTCTTCCGTAAAAAGTGAAGAATTTACATGGATTGAAACAAAGAGGCATACCGCAACAAAAGTACCGGCATTTACAAAAAAACTTGATGCTATAAACCTATCATTAAATGAACCTTATTATAAAGGGGAAAAAACGTCACGAGAAATCCTTTTTACCCCTGTAGACAAAAATATATTTCAAGAAACAGCTCTCTGTGATCCAGAATGGTTTGATTTAAGACTGAAAGCCGAAAAACTGTCTCTCACATCTGGATTTAACAGATTGATTTCTCTATCTTCCATAGAGGTGATTCCCTATAACCATCAAAAAAAAGCTGCCCTTGATGCGTTACGAATAATGAGAGGAAGAGTCCTTTTATCAGATGAAGTCGGTCTCGGAAAAACTATAGAAGCAGGGCTTATTACAAAAGAGCTTCTCCTCAGGGGACTTGCCAGGAAGATACTCATACTGGTTCCCGCTTCTCTTACAACCCAGTGGAAAGAAGAAATGAGCCTTCATTTCCAGGAAGAATTTTATATACAGAATAATAAAAGTGACTGGGAGGAACAAAATAAACTCATTGCATCCATAGATACGGCAAGAAGGGATGAACACTGCGAGATAATAACAAAGATACCTTATGATCTCCTTATAATAGATGAAGCACACAGGCTGAAAAACCGCGCAAGTAAAGGGTGGAAAATGGTAAATAAAATAAGCAAAAGATATATCCTTATGCTTACTGCCACACCTGTTCAGAATGATCTGGAAGAACTCTTTAATCTTATTACCCTGTTAAAACCGGGACAGCTCAGAAATTCAAGGGACTTTCGTAAAAACTTTGTTGATTCTAACGATAAAAGGATGCCTGCAAATACAGAAGAATTAAAAAAACTGGTAAAGGAAGTCATGATAAGAAACAGACGAAGCAATGTAGATGTATATCTTCCTCCCAGGAGGACAGGCATATATTATTTAAGAGAATCCCTTACGGAAAGAAAATTCCGCATGGAATTTACACAGTTTATAAAGAATTATTACAGAAAAAACAAAGAAATAAAAGGACTTTCACTTCACCTTATTCAGATGCAGAAAGCCCTGGGCAGCAGTATTCATGCGGCGCTGAATATGATTAAACACTGGAAAGAAACATTTAATCCTTTATCAGAGGATTATAAAAATCTGGAAAAATTATGCCATATGGGAGAAGGAACAGGTGAAAGCAGAAAAAGCCTTGCACTGCTTGAAATACTTAAAAGAACGTCTGACAGGGTAATAGTATTTACAGAATTCCTCATAACACAGGATCACATCCGCAGAATGCTTGAAGCTCATGGTTATAAAGTGGCAATTTTTAACGGTGAAATGAGTATTAAAGAAAAAGATGAACAACTTCTATATTTTAAAGCAGACGGACAGGTATTGATTTCAACCCAGTCTGGCAGTGAAGGGAAAAACCTGCAGTTCTGCCATATTATGGTTAATTATGATCTTCCATGGAATCCTATGAGACTCGAACAGCGTATAGGAAGAATACACAGACTGACTCAGGAAAGAGAGGTTCTTGTATTCAACCTGTCATTACTCGATACATTCGAAGGCTATATCCTTTACCTTCTTTCGGAAAAAATACGTATGTTTGAACTTGTCATAGGTGAACTGGATCTCATACTGGGAGATTTTGAAAGTGATGAAACATTCGAAAAATGCCTTCAGAGAATATGGCTTGACTATACTTCGGAAGAAGAAATGAAAAAAGAAATAGATTTACTGGGAAATAAACTGGAAGAAGCAAGAAAAAATTTTCACGCTTCTATGGATACAGATATGAATATATCGGCACTGTTCGGGCCGTAATGCGTGATGCGTAATGGGTGATGCGTGATTTTCACTTTTCAGGACTCACTGCTCACGACTTTTAGAAAGGACAGACATGGCAGAAGAGGATATTAAAGATTTTACACTCAAAATATTAGAGAAACTGGGAGGAAATTTTGAATTTATTACTTCTGATATCTTAATAGCTACGTTTAAGGAACAGATTTCCAGTAATATTCCATCTAAATTATATCTTTCTTTTATACCGGTTCCGCCGGAGTTTGCCGGAAGAGAATATAAATTCGAACCGGTTCTTCCGGGCAGTGATTTGCTGGAGGAACTCATATCCATAGCAAGAAAAAAAGGAGGACAGGGGAAAAGCATTTTTCTAAAAGCCTCTCACACCTGTGACAATGAAAGTCTTCCCGTTTCTTTCTTTTCCGCAGCCATAGAAAGTGTGGAAAGAGTTTTTTCCTATATGCCTGTTATGGAATTTAATTTTCGAGTATCTTTTCTTACCGATGAACATGTTGAAAGTATCTATTCCGTTCTTCTTGAGGATAAAAACAGTGAAGTAGAGCTGGATTTAAGTAATAGTACAGATTATTTCTATGAACCACAGGAAGGATATATTTATAGAAACTTTCCTCTTAAAGGAGAAGAAGCTTTTGAGTATGCCAGGGAACTGGTTATGTCAAAAATAAAAGATCAGGCAAAAATAATAGAAGAAGAACAGGAAAAATTTTTGCATAATTCTCTTTTAAGGCTTGAAGCATATTACGGGAAAGAAATGGAATATGCCAGAAAAAAATATAAAGAGGAAGCTTCACTGATACTTAAAGAGCTTACAATGGAATTAAAACAGAAGAAAGAAGAACTGGTAAAGAAACATGCCATAAAAACAGTCATATCACTTATAAATTTCAGAGAAATTTTCATACCTGCCATAGGTTTCCAGTGTGTTATTTCAAAAGACGACAGAAGAAAAATAATTCAATTTAAAAAAGACCTTGTGAGAGGAAAACTGTTTCTGCCATCCTGTGAAGCATGTAAAAAAGAAGCCAGAGCTTTTACTGTTTGCGGTTATGAAGGACATGTTCTGTGCAACAGCTGTGTTAAGTCCTGTGACGGATGTAAAAAAGAAAGCTGTTCAATCTGTAAACAATTAAATAAATGCTTTATCTGTGCTGAAAACATATGTGATGACTGCGGCACTCTATGTCAGATGTGTAAAAAATACTACTGCTATTCAAAACATTCCGTTAAATGCATGACATGCGGTGAAGATTTCTGCAATAAATGTACGGTAACATGTAAAACATGTTCGGAGAATTTCTGCAAATCTCACATAACAACATGCTATCAGTGTAAAGACAGATTCTGTTATGCTCACTGCGACATCTGTCATCTGTGCAAAAAACAGGTCTGCAGGGATCACGGAAGTATCTGTGCCGGATGCGGGAAACCCTGCTGTAATATTCATTTTACACAGTGTAATCTATGTCATGAACGTTACTGTACCGAATGTATAAAAGAAATCAAGAAAAAATTCTTCTGTAAAGGTTGTATGTCTCTAAAAAAACTTGATAATACTGACGAAATAGGCGTAATTTTTTCACCTCATATAAGCAAAATAAAGCATATACCTGTGTTAAATTTAAAACACTGGAAAAAAGGAATTACTGAAAAATATTTTATATTCACTGCATCCGGATTTTTCAATTCCTATATTTTTATAATAGACAGACAGAGCGGGAATATTGTCAATTATAGAGCTTCAGGCTTTTTAAAAGCCCTGAAAAATATATTCGGATTATAGATAAAGGTTTTTTTCAATAACCTGTAGAAATTTTATAATAAGAATTACGCGTTACGTATCGCGTTCAAGGAGGCATTATATAATGTTCAAATATTTATACCTTATTTTCTCTATGTTGTTATTAATCTCCATTACGTCCTCTTCTTACTGTGAAGAGCAGAAGGAAGCCCCGCAGTTACGGCCTGTAGCAAAATACGGTTATGCAGATGAAACAGGGAAACTTGTTATAAAACCACAGTTTGATTATGCAGGTGAATTTTCCGAAGGTATTGCCGTAATAGGTATTGGCAGCAAATACGGCTATATAGATAAAACAGGGAAAATGATTGTAGAAGCAAAATTTGATGAAGCAATGGAATTCTGTGAAGGTTATGCAGTTGTAAGAACAGGTGAAAAATACGGCTATATCGATAAAACAGGGAAAATTATATGTGAACCGAAATTTGATTTTGCCTATAATTTTTCAGAAGGTTATGCAGGAGTTCAATCAGGTGCAAAATATGGATATATTGACAGAACAGGAAAATTAATAATAGATATAAAATTTGATGATGGATGGAGCTTTTCCGAAGGGCTGGCCATGGTAAATATGGGGGGAAAAATGAATAATCAGGGTATGGTAACAGGCGGGAAATGGGGATACATCGACAAAGCAGGGAAATCTGTTATTGAGATTAAATATGACGGTGCCTGGCCCTTTTCTGAAGGTCTTGCGCCTGTAAAGATTAAAGACAGATGGGGTTATATTGACAAAACAGGGAAAGTGATAATTGAGGTAAAATTTATTCAGGCTCTACCTTTCTCCGAAGGACTGGCAGCAGTAAAAATAAAAAACAAATGGGGCTATATTGACAAGACAGGAAAAGTAATTATTGAACCGAAATTCGACTTTGCAGATTCTTTTTCTAACGGAAAAGGAGCCGTAAATACAGGGGGGAAAATGAATAAATACGGTGAACTGGTCGGAGGGAAAAATGGCTATGTAGACAAATCAGGCCATATAGAGTGGGAACAATGAGTGGTGGGTAAAAACGTTTTATTCTACTTATATCGTGACGGGTAACGCGTAACGCGTGACGCGAAGATATTAATAGTTCTAACAATTTGCCCGAGTTGTTTTTCTTGCAATCCTATACATAATTTTTATCTAAAGCTTTATTTTTGACCGGGATGTTCGGGATTAAAGAATTACCGGGATTAGAAAATTCAAGTAAAGTAATTTTATTTATCATCCCAGTAATCCCATAAATCCTATAAATCCCGATCAAAAATGAAAATTCCTGTACCTTTAAATTATGAATATACTATAAACTATATTTTTATGATATAATGAGAGAAAATCGTAACATCATAACAGAGGTGATATTATGGATAACCTGGAAAAAGAAGCTCTTATAAAAGAAAAATACGGATATGCAGTTCTGGAAAGCGGACCTGTAGATCCGGATAACCCTACATTTGCCTCCCTTCTGGGAGCAATGCAGGAAGCACATTATGGTAACTGCGACATGGATGTTCTTGTAAAATACCATGAAGGACTTTCAAAACAGCTTGAAGACTCCAGAGAATTTCTTAAGAAAACTGATAAAGAAACACCGGAAGAATATAAGGCCCTTGTAGAAGAACAGCACAGAATAAGCCTTGGTGCTCTTGATATTGTCCAGGGTACCCTTGATTTAATCGACAGGTATATTAAAAATCCTTCCAGAGAACTTATGGCTACCTGTGTGGAATCCCTTTTAAATTCACAGAGAATAATGAAAGGTGTCCATGATATGCTAGATGAAAATATAAACAGGGCCAGAGAAGAAAATCCCGGGGATTTTGATTTATAGAGTACTTCTAAAAATTTTGTCCTGAAGGTTCTCTACATACTCGCAACAGGTAAATAGCTACATGATCTTTTTCAGACATTACTTTTTGTACTTATTCTAAAACATCTGTCTGCTACGAAGAGAAATAAAAAGAAGGGGTTTTATAAAACCCCTTCTCAGTTTATCCCCGCCTATCAGGCTTACTGTAACAGACCGAGTACTGCCTGCTGTGACTGATTGGCCTGGGTCAACATTGCAAGTGAGGCCTGTTGTTTCACCTGATCTATGGTCTGTTGCAGGACCGCCTCCGCATAGTTTACATCTACCTCCTGAGCCAGAGCTCCTTCAAGGTTTGCCTTGTAAGTTTCATTATTGGAAATACTTACCTGTAAACGGTTCTGGAGTGAACCTATCTTTGCTCTTTCATCAGAGATCCTATTTATAGCATCATCAATCATGCTTACACTGTTCTTGGCTGCAAGAGAAGAAGATACATCGAGTTTGGCAATTCTTAATCCTGTTGAACTCATATCACCAACACCTATCGTCATTTCTTCACCGGCATTTGCACCTACCTGGAATGCAACCGATTTATCCTCCGTTACACCTTTATCATATGATGTAATACGTAATACGGCAGTTTTGCCCACATCAGTACTGGAATCTACCTGGTTGAGATGGAATTTAAGACCTGAAGATGAATAGCCGGTTACGGCGCTTATATCAACATCTTTTCCACCGGAAACATTTACACCTGATATTGTAGTCAGAGGTGTAGCTGCAACGCCGGGAGTAGAAGTCTGATTGGAAGCAAATATCTGTGCATCGACACTGTTACCGTTGGCAACCAGTTTGATCTGGAATGTAACATCAAGGTTATTTCCGGCCTTGCTGATAGTAACAGCATGATTGGTCAATTCACTTATCAGATTGGTAGCTGCTGTCCCCTGAATCGACGATTCATTTACAGCAATATTTGTGAGCACTGTTGCAGTTGCGTCTTTTGCTGCGGCAGTATCTTTCATATCACCGTTTAAAAGATGTCTTTCCTTGTATTTCGTATCTCTTGCAATTCTATCCAGTTCTTTTCTGTAGTCATTAATCTGTTTCTGATAATTTGTGCGGTCTGCGTCTGTTGTGGCATCATTTGATGCCTTTACTGCAAGCTGTCTCATACTCTGCATAATATCCTGCATATTTGAAAGGGCTTTATCTGCAGTAGAAAGCATTTTGTCTGCTGCTTTACTGTTTTCAATACCTACTCCCACACCGTTTTTCTGGGCTGTAAGTCTCTGAGAAGTAGCAAGAGCTGCAGGATCATCCTGGGCATTCTGGACTCTTTTACCTGTGGCAATCTGTGACTGAGTTCTACTCAGATTTGTCTGGGCAAGGTTGAAATTTTGAAGGGCTGTAATACCAGCCGGGTTAAAATTAATACTAGGCATTATAAATTCCTCCTTGATTTATATTTTCAGGACATATCCCTGTCCCGAAGGGGATTTTTTATTCACCTGTTTCTACTTATATATTCGGCATTTAATTTTAAAACTTTAGGGCTTTTTTGAAATATTTTTTGTAGGCTTATAGCTCTGACCATAAGGGGTTGTGAGGAAACAACTACATCATAGCTATAGTTTGTATCGTGACGGGTGACGCGAGGATAATAGCCGTTCTAATAATTTGACAGGGTTATTTTTTACACTTCCCAGGTGGTTCCATTGGTAAATATGACAGCAGTTATAGTGTATTTTATAACTTATTAGAATTTAAGTCGTCGTGACGCGTGACGGGTTTAATCCATGCGCATCACGCATTACGCTTTACGCATTACGAGGTCATTATTTATGGATAGTTATGAAACTATACTTTTATGCATAGATAATGGCATAAAAAATTCAGTCAAAATACAAATAATGATAAAAATTTCCCTGGTATTTTCATGATGCAATTGTCTTCAAAATTAAGTATAGAATTAAAAATTAAATAAGGGCTAATTTATTGTCTGTAAAACAAATTAAATAAGGCAAATTATTTTTCTTCGTAAGAGCCTGTCAGGCAGAAGCTGATAAATGGTTACTAATTTACCTGTAGCGGTACTAAGCATGTAATACTGAAGGGAGTAGTGAAAAGCCAGAAAACCTTATCTAATCTGGTTTATAACATATTAAAATATTAATTGCTTATGCTCAGGTCAGTAAAATCATCAGTAAAAAGTTCAAAATAATAACATCCGGTACACCTGGTATTAGTTCCTTCATATCAACTGATATGGATTACACAAACTGAGATTTTTCGCTACTATTTTACCTTTACCGGGAACAGCCATACTGATCTTCCCGATAAAATATAAAAGTAGTACTCCTCTTATTAGAAAAAAAGTACTACTATAGGAGAATATACAATCCATTAAATTTTTACTATGATATATTCAGTGAAAAAATTATATAGAAACATCCTTAATTTAATAATCGGCAAAATAAAAAAAAACTTTAGGGGTAAAATAAAAAAAATAAAAAAAATTTAAGGGGGGACAAAAAATGATTAAGCAATGCGCCTGGTGTAAGAGTCTGATGCTTGACGGTATAAGAATAAAAAATTCAAAACAAATTATTGCAGGTATGTCTCACGGTATATGCCTGACCTGTAAAAAAGATATGGAAGTAATCTATAAGAAAGAAAAGAAGGGGATCAGAGCCAACATTCTGGCTGCTGCAGTATAAAGGAGTGAGTCTGTATGGTCAGAGGAATTCTTGTTGCTACGGAAGGTATGATCGCACAGAGTAACCGTACGTCAGTATATTCCAATAATCTTTCCAATGTATCCACCTGCGGATATAAAAGGGATGAAATGGGAGTAAGTTCATCTTTTTCACTTGAATTAAAGCGTATTGATGATGGAAAGAATTCTTCCCGGCCTGTTGTTGGTTCATTAAATATCCCTGATTTCAAATACATGGTTGAAGCAGATACAACCGGTGGAGCATCCGTACAAACAGGTAATCCTTTCGATATCCTTATAGATGGGGCAGGCTATTTTGCGGTTCAGGGAAAAGATACAAAAGATACCATTTATACAAGAAATGGAAATTTTACTCTCAACACAAAAGGGGAACTGGTAACCCAGGAAGGATTTAATGTCCTTGGAGAAAAAGGCCCTGTAATCATCCCTTCAGGACAAAAAATTACAATAGACGAAGATGGTCGTATAGTAGCGGACGGAAAAATTATTGATAAAATTCTTATAAAAAACTTTCCTTCTCTAAAAGGCATCATAAAAACAGGGAGCAGCTTTTTCCTCCCTCCGGAAAGCACTCCCGTTCAATCCTTCAGCGGCAGAGTAAAACAGGGATATATTGAAGGCTCCAATGTAAATACAGTAAAAGAAATGATAAATCTTCTTGAAGCACAGAAAGCCTATCAAGCAAACGAGAAAGCCATAAAAGCAGAGATGGACGCTTTAAAGGAAGCAGTATCAAGTGTTGGAAGAGTGGGATAATTTCAGTGACCAGTGACCAGTGAGCAGTTATCAGTAAAGAACACTAACTGTATACATATTTAGTACTACCACTGCTCACTAATTACTGCTCACCGGTCACTGGTTACTGCTCACTGTAAAAAAAGGAGGTCGATTATTATGATGAGAGCACTCTATTCATCAGCAACAGGCATGATGGCACAGGAACTTCAGATAGATACAATTTCAAACAATCTTGCCAATGTAGGTACTACAGGTTTTAAAAAGGTAAGGGTAAATTTTCAGGATCTCATATATCAGACTATGAGAAATGCAGGTGCTCCTACGTCTGCAGGTACACAGATACCGACTCCGATTCAGGTAGGACTCGGAACAAAAGCCGCCTCAACTCAGAGATTATTTTCTGCCGGAGAATATCAGCAGACAGATAATCCTCTCGACATGTTAATAGAAGGAGACGGATTTTTCCAGATAACCATGCCGGATGGAACTATAGCCTATACAAGAGACGGCTCTTTCAAGATGGACAGCCAGGGAAAAGTAGTTACGTCAGACGGCTATTCTCTCAGTCCTGAAATTACCATACCGTCAAATGCCCTGTCAATAAATATAAGTAACGACGGAACTGTTTCTGTCATATCTCCGGGAACGACGGACCCGCAGAATATAGGACAGCTTACCCTGGCAAGGTTCATAAATCCCGGCGGTCTGGAAAGTATGGGAAAAAATCTTTTCAGAAATACTGCAGCTTCAGGAGAAGCCATTACAAACACGCCGGGTCTGGAAGGATTTGGAACCATCGCCCAGGGCTTTCTGGAAATGTCAAATGTACAGGTTGTATCGGAACTGGTCAATATGATAACAGCGCAGAGAGCCTATGAGGTTAACTCGAAAACCATACGAGTGGTAGATCAGATGCTTCAAACGGCAAATAATATAGTAGGTTAAGGAGTATATAATAATGAAGGGTAATTTAACAAAAATAATAGCATTTATATTTATTTTTGCATGGTCCCTTCAAATAGTTTTTGCAAAAAATACTACTGTTATATTAAAGAAAGACACAGAAATAGATAGAGACATAATCTATCTCGGAGATATAGCTGAAATAACAGGAAATGATGATATAGTAAGTCAACTCAAATCCCTGGATATAAAAAAGGCTCCTCTTCCCGGTTATTATGTGACCATAACAGGATCGCAGATAAAAATGCTTCTCCAGCATAAAGGTTTTGATATGAAGTCTCTGGAGTTAAAAATACCTGAATATATAAAGGTAACGAGAAGGAGCCAGATTATTTCCGGCAATATTCTGATAGACAGAGCTGTAGAATTCCTTAAAGAGCAGCTAACATGGAAAGAGGAACAGGTAAAGATTACAGTACAATCGCAGATTCCTGACTCGGTATTACCACCGGGAGAAATAACCCTCCTTCCGTCATGTTCACAGAATACAAATTCCATAGGAAATATTTCAGTTTTTATAGATATACTGGTAAATAAAACAACTGTAAAAAAAGTATGTGTCACACTAAATCTGAAAGTTTATCTTGATGTAATAGTAGCAAAAAAAGATATAAAATCCGGAGAAATATTGTCGTCCGACGTGACGGCTATAGAGAACAGAGAAATCACACAGTTAAACAGGGATGCTCTTACTTCAATGAATCAGATAAAAGACATGGTAGCTCTGACCGGCATAAAGAGAGGAACTATTATAACAGAAAAATTAATTGCCAGCCCTGTTGTTGTCCATCAGGGAGAACAGGTTTATATTATAGCTAAAACCGGTTCCATGGAAGTAAGAGCACTCGGCAAAGCCAGGCAAAACGGGCGACTCGGCGATACAATCTTTGTAGTCAATATCGATTCCGGCAAAATACTCCAGGGGACAGTTACAGAGCCGGGAACTGTGTTAGTAAATATAAAGTAATTTTTTATCTACCGGTAAAGGAGATTATAAAAATGAAATATTTAATCATATTATTCATAATATTTAATACATCCTTATCATATGCAGGATCTATCTTCAGACCGGAAACTGCAAGAAAAGAAACATTTTTACTGACTGACCTGTCCTGCAGAGCAAGTCAGGTAGGAGATATTATAACAGTAATCGTACAGCCCAATACACAGATAAACTCTACAAATACATCTCAGATAACAAGAAAGATGAATGTAGGTCTCAGCTTTCTGCCTCTTAATCTGGAAGGAACAGATAAGTTCACTCCTCTTTCATTAAGCGGAAATCAAGGAAATTCAAGTTCGGAAACAGGAAAGCGTCAGCTTTCTTTCACATCTACTATGAGTGTAACTGTTCAGCAGATACTGCCTAACGGAAATTTTCTTGTTACAGGTCATCAGCAAATATCTATAGGCGATAAAGACCAGTTATTAAATATAACCGGTGTAGTAAGACCCGGAGACGTATCGGCGGAAAACACCATATACTCATCACAGATTGCTGACCTTATAGTTGATGTAGACGGAGAGCTGGGAGATATAAAAGACAGAAGAGGAATTCTCACTAGAATTCTGGATTTATTATTTTAAGTTTTAAGTAAAAGCAAATCTACGTGTCGTGAAAAAACGCTATATTAAACTTGTAAAGAACATAAATTTTTGTTAAAATATAATTCAAGGAGGAATTGATATGCCAAGTATTAATTATAATCCGGCCGGTATCATAGCACTTCAAAATTTCAACCTTGCCCAGACCAATCTAAGTAAAACCCAGTCACAGATTGCAACAGGGAAAAGAGTACAGTCTGCACAGGATGACCCTGCAGCCCTTGCCACTTCTCAGAGGCTTACTGCACAGAAAAACGGTGTGGGAGTAGGTATTGAAAACAGTCGGGCTGCAGATAAGCTGCTTTCTACTGCAGATAAAGCCCTTTCAAATATGCAGGATATACTTCAGAGTATGAGACAGCTTGCGGTTAAAGCATCAAATGATGCCACAACCGATGCAGATCGTTTGAATTATCAGAAGCAGGTTGATGACTATAGAAAAGAACTGGATAGAATTGCAAGAGATACAAGATATAAAGAACGGCACCTTTTAAACGGTGATATAAAAAGCAGTGCTGCATTAAAAAACGCAGCAGGAACAATTCTTACCAATATCGGTGTAAATGAATCTACACTCCAGGGAACAGCGTCTACCAGTTTGATACGGGATATAGGAGCAGGCAGTGTAACTGTGAATACAACTACAAATACCTATGACGTTACGTTCCAGATCAAGTTAGTTGCCAACGGCAACAGTGTTGATGCCCAGATATATGCTTCTGATTCAATAGGCAGTTATGGCGCCACAGCCTTAACTACAATAGCAAATGTAAATGCCGCCACGGGACAGGATGTAGATCTCACAGGTTTTTATGCAAATTCAGGTCTTACATTCCACCTCAATCAGGTAGATGCCAGTGCAGATGTGGGTAAAACTGCCGTATTACGTATTACATCATATGATGCAGGTGTAACGGAAGATAAATCCATTGCTTTTCAAATAGGAGCAAATGCCGGTGAAGAAATGCTTATAGGTATCGGAGACATGAGTTCCTATGGATTACGCATCACCCAGCTTGACGTAAAAACATCTCTTGCGTCAAAAAATAGTGTCAGCATGATTGATGATGCCATAGATAGAATAACAAATGAACGCTCCAAAATAGGTTCCATGCAAAACCGTCTCCAGGTAAGTATTTCCAACAGTGAGACTTACAAGGCAAACCTTGAAGGAGCTCTTGCTCAGGAATTAGATGTAAACTATGCAGAAGCAGTATTACAGCAAACAATAGACCAGGTGAAACAACAGGCATCACTGGCAATGCTGACACAGGCAAATCAATCCCAGCAGGCAGTGCTCAGTCTGTTACAATAACATGTTCTCCGGAACAGACAATAACACATGTTATTCTAAGTACCGTAACAGGTAAAATGGTATCCGTAAAAAGCTTCTGCCTGGCGGGCTCTGGAGAAGAAAAATTAGTTTTTTATATAGAATTAAAAATTAAATAAGGGCTAATTTATTGTCTGTAAAACAAATTAAATAAGG
>JAKPQU010000150.1 GCA_029555925.1 Bacillota bacterium | reverse complement strand
ATTTGCCTTATTTAATTTGTTTTACAGACAATAAATTAGCCCTTATTTAATTTTTAATTCTATATAAAAAACTAATTTTTCTTCTCCAGAGCCCGCCAGGCAGAAGCTTTTTACGGATACCATTTTACCTGTTACGGTAATGAGTTACGCATTTTGTCATTGCGAGCGAAGCAAAGCAATTCCAGCAGTTTTTGCTGTAATAATGGGGTTGCTTCGCTTCGCTCGCAATGACTGGTTCTTCTGTGTTTTGTGCGTAAGTCCTATTCATTTGTTATTGCTTATCCTTCATGCTTTTTACCCGCTTTTCTGGATAAACCTGCAGGTCTTCTTATAGATTTTTTTTCTGTGTTATCATCAGAAGCTATATCGGAGATTTTACTTTCCCCGTGAGTGCTTTTTTTTACCCTTTTTGAAAGCCCTGCCGGTTTCCTCATAGCTTTTTTACCGGATGTTTCATCCGTCGTTTCTACGATAGCTTCTGTCTCTACCCGGTCAGCATGTTCTTCTTTTTCAGATATTTCCGGTTCTGCCGGCTTATCAACAATTCCCCGGGCAGTTTCTTTTTCGTTTATGTGAAGTTCCTCTGTATAAATATCTTCTTCTTTCTCCTGTAATTCCGGGATGACTGTTTCCGCCATGGTTTCGTCATCCCGTGTTTTTTCTGAAATTGCTTTCTGTTCCGACGTAAGAATTTCCGGAGAAATTTTTACGTCCCGTATTTTTTCTGAAATTGCTTTCTGAGCAGGAGTAACTGTGTCTGAAGAGATTTTCTGTTCCGGTAATTTTTCTGATTTCTGAGTGGGAATAACAGTGTCTGAAGGGGAAGACTTGTCTGAAATCTTTATTGACGGCACAGATGCGGAAAGAATCTGATGTGACTTTTCTTCTGTTTTTTCCTCTTTTTTGGTAAGTAACGGCATATGTCCTGTAACAGGAACAACAGTACCGGTTATTACAGGCTTTTCGACTTCTCCAGGGGCCGAAGGAACTTGACCTTCCTTCTGAAGTGACTTTACCTGTTCATCTACATATTCTTCAATTTTTTGATTTATGATAAGTTTTTTATTACCTTCATAGATTTTTTTTATACCCATGTTTATATATTCTTCATCCCTGTTTTTGCAATATTCAAATAGATAATCCAGCCCTTCTTCCCATTCTTTAAGACCTTCTCTGAACATTCTGTCTCCTATGGCAATCTCCAGAGTCCACCTGTCTAAATTCATATAGGCATTTTCATAGCCTTCCTGAACTTTGCTGATAGTCTCTTTCATTTCCGTGAGATCCTCTAAAAAATCTTCTTCAGTTATGTCGTCAAAGGAAAAATTCAGGGCACTTTCTTCTATAAGAAGGTAATTGGATGTAATAAAACTTTCCTCTGATGTTCTCTGAAGTATGGTCTTTATAAATTCTTTCTCTTCATCTATTTCTTCACCTGTTTCTTTATTTATCTCTTCACTCATGGTAAACTCCTTGATTGGTAATTAAAGATTAAAGGTAAGGGACTGTAAGAAAATAACTCTGACAAATTATGGTTATTGTCCTCGCGTCACCCGTCACGCGTTACGCGTCACGATTCTAAATATGATATGGTTATTTTTTACAACCAGGCGATTAAGCTATCAGCTTTCTGTAAATAGTGATTTAAAAGCTGATAGCTTATGATTAAAAATCATCACACATCTTCTGAAATACATATACTGCAGCTCCAATGAGACCTGCATCTGCACCGAGTTCTGCAAGAACCAGCTGGGATGTTTCAGGAGGAAACATTTTAACCCTCTTTTTTATCTCTTCCTGAGCGGGAGGGAATAGGTATTTATGGGCATTTGCTATTCTTCCTCCTATGACGATTCTCTCCGGATTCAGTGCAAGAATAAGATTTGAAAGACCTATACCCAGATAACGGCCTGTGATGTTAAAGATTTCTATGGCCACTTCGTCTCCCTTCTCTGCTGCCTCGAACACAGAGAGAGGGGAAAGGTCTTTAACATCTGCAAGGATGGTATGTTTATTTTTCTCTATAAGTTCTTTCGCTGTTCTTATAATGGCACCTCTTGCTACAAGAGCTTCGAAACAGCCTTTATTACCGCATCCGCATACAGGCCCGTCAGGTTCTATAGTCATATGTCCTATTTCTCCTGCTCCCTGTGAAGCGCCAAGGTGAAGATTGTTATTTATAATAATACCGCCGCCAATACCTGTTCCCAGTGTCATACAGATTATATTGCTCACATATTTACCGGCACCAAAAAATTTTTCTCCGAGAGCCGCTGCATTTACATCGTTTAAAATTACTACAGGTAAATTTATAGAAGATTCAAGAATGGACGAAACTTTTATGTTATCCCATCCTGGAAAATTCGGAGAAAAATTGCATATACCGTTTATAGTATCAATAAATCCCGGCAGATCTATGCCTACTCCGTATATTTCTTCTCTGTTAGTATGCTCTTCCGAGATAACTCTCTTGATAAGGTCTGCCATCTTATCCAGTACATTATTGACCCCTCTTTCTTCAGGGGCTATATTACATTCCATAATCTTACCTGTTTTCCCTGATTTATCTACCAGGGCAGCAGCTATATGGGTTCCGCCCAGATCTACTCCTATAGCATATTTTTTACTCATATTCATACTCCTTCTTTTGTTAAAGTGGATAACTTAAAGAAAATACGGCAATATAGCTTACTTTTCGGCTTGTATTATCTACCAGAAATACAATACCATTCGGGTAGGCCATGGCAGTCATATTACTTTTATTTCCGAAGCTTCCTCCGTCTTTTGTGAAATACTGATTCCCATATGCAGCCAGAACCTCCTCCATGGATGCCCCGATAGAAATGCCGTTTGCTGTTTTATAACCGGGATCTGTTACCATTATCATTCTTACTATACCATCTGCCTGCACAAATAATGCTATTTCGCCATTCTGGCCGAACATATACATCTTTGTTTTTTCATTGAGGTTCATTGCACCCAGTTCTTCTCCCAGAGTGGCTCTTGCATCGCTCAGGTTTGTTCCTACATAAACTTTTCCCTGGATACCGCTGCCAGGAACTATAGTGCCACCAGCTCCTGTTTGCCCCCCCGTATGACCTGTATAGGGTATAGTATTTGCCTGTGGTGTTGACTGGGTTGTAATTGTAGATATTGGTTTACTAGAAATATCCATGATATTTGAAGATGCATTGTAATTTGTATAATAACCCAGGGATTCGCACATGCCCTTCAGGGAGACATATACTTTATCTCCTTTTACATTGTATACTCCTTTGTATTCTTCGCCATTTACATAGAGTTTTGCTTCACTTTTTTCGTAGACATATTTAAAATTCAATGCTTTACTCAGGCTATCAAGAGATGTGTATAGTTCTCCCTCTTTCTGATAAACAGATTTTTTATTATATTCCTTGTTTTTTATGTATATTACAAGTTTACTGAAGTCTTTTATCTCATTGTCTGCCAGGACTATGACAGGGAGAAGGATTGACATTATTACTGCCAGTAATAATAAAATTGGTTTTTTCATAATAATACCTCCGACATAATTTATGATATAGTTAATTTAACATCATATCGGGATTTTCCTTCTGAAATATTTTACTTATTAAAAGAAAAGGTTTATAATAAAAAAATCGTGACGCGTGATAGTCGTGACGCGTAATGAACAGTTTCACTTTTCACGACTCACGACTCACGTAGATATATATGAATGGAGAGACTTTAATGAATAGATGCATGTTTTCCGTAATTTTAATTTTTATTTTGACAATGACCTGTGTTATGGCAGCAAATTCCAATGAATTATTAAATAAAGCAAATGTGTTGATGGAAGAAGGAAGTTATGAGAAAGCCATCTCGATTTTTGATAAAGTTTTGGCTGCTGACGGGAAATGTGAAATTGCATGGTTTCGTAAAGCTATAGCTTTATACAAAATAAAAAAATATGATGAAGCTTCAGCTTGTTTTGATGAACTGATAAAAATAACAGGAGGCAGTTCCGACGTATGGTATTTTAAAGGATTGGCCCTGTATAAACAGGATAAGTATAAAGAAGCTGTAACATACTTTGATAAAGTCCTGGAAGTTGCGCCGGAAAGTTTATACAGTGCGAATACTGTAGGAGAAGAATATATATGTCCCTGGTATCCGAAGGGTATGGCTTTATACATGTTTGGAGATTATGAAGGAGCGATTCAATGTTTTGATAAAACAGTGACTATAATACCTGATTTCGCCATAGGATGGCATAATAAAGGAGAAGCTCTTAAAAAACTCGGCAGGTATAAAGAAGGGGAGGAATGTTTCAATAAAGAAAAAGCTCTCGGGAAAGTTGAGAAAACTCCGGAAAGATCCCAGACTTCTGACGAATGGTTTTTAAAAGGTTGTGACTATTTCAGAAAAGGTATATGGAGTAAAGCTCTGGAATGGTTTGACAGGGCACTTGAAAATGAACCGAATCATGCTTTCAGTTTGTTTTACAAAGGTATGGTCTACAGTGCTAAAAAAGACCACGGTAAAGCACTTGAATATATGGATAAAGCCATTAAACTGATGGAAGATGGAAAAGATGTTTCAACACTTGTGCCTTCTCTGGCTTATTCGGGTAAGGCAATGGTTTTACTGTCTCTGGATAAATATAACGAAGCGAAAGATTTTGCCGATAAATCCATAAAATCTGACCCTAATTCGGCAGAGGCCTATTTTACAAGAGGTATGACTCTGTGTTATCTGAAAGATTTTAAAGAAGCATTGAAATCTATCGATAAATCACTGGAACTGGATCCGAAGTTTGTAGATGCCTGGTATTATAAGAGTATGATCTTGTATTTTCAGGGAAACATTGAAGAATCAATGAAATTATGTGATAAAGCACTGGCAATCAATCAGAAATTTGCAGAAGGCTGGTACCATAAAGGGCTTATTTTATATCATCAGGGAAAATATGATGAATCGAAAAAATGCTATGAAAAGGCAGTAAAACTGGCACCTGATGAAAATTACATATGGTATAATTAAACAGTGACCAGTGACCAGTGACCGGTAAGTGACATAAATTTATGCTCACTTATTTACCAGGCCTATCAGGTAATCTCCTTTTTTCATAATATATTCTGATGGATTTATAATTAATTCCCCTTCTGAAGTTTTTACTCCTACAGGAAGGGTCTTCTGTTTTTTTCTGAGTTCTGTTATTACTTCACCGAATTCTTTCCCTATTAAATCTTCCGGAAGCTGAATATTCTGAAATTTATTTTCTGCCTGAGAAGGAACTATATTTCTTATAAAGGGTACAATGTTTTCATTCATCGCTGCATGGGCGGCTATGAGACCGCTGTAGTAACCGCCGAGTATTACTTCATTTACATTCCCCATTCTCATATGGCTTTCATATTCGGAATCCAGCAGCTCTGCACAGCTATAGACAGTATGGTTAAGCTTTTCTATTGTGAGAGCCGTAAGAACTGTTCGTGCATCTATATCTCTGTTGTTTCTTTCACCGGATCTGTCAGGAAGTATAATGGCAATCTTTGCAGAGTTAATATTGGCTTTTCGTAATATATTCGGATCTGTAAAATCGCCCTGCATAAGGTATATACGATCTGTCTTTATATTAAGCCTCTTTAAATCCATATTCATAAAATCTTCTCTGTCCGAGATCAACACAATATCAGCGTTTTTATATTCTGCAGATGCCTGTAATTCTTTTATTATCTGCGGAGTTTTCTGTTCCCATCCGCATATTATTATATGGTTTTCCAGTATGTCAAAACTGGTTTTTCTCATGATTATACCCTCCTTGAATTTTTCCATCATTATGGCAGAAACTGTGCCTATTAATATGGCAAATATACTCATACCTGCAATGACTACAATGAGTACTGTTATCTTTCCCATAAGAGTATCGGGAAATTCCGCAAAATACTGGCCGAAGAAAAATGTATAGACTATGGTCCAGAAACAATTTTCCGGCGTAGGATGAAGTCTTGGCTCTGAAGAAATTAATCCCAGAGTCCCGAAGGTTACGACAAATATCAAAAATATTAAAATTAGAAAGAAATCTATCCATCTTTTGTTGAATACAGACGAAAAGAATGACAGGTGTCTTCCCAGGAGAACTGCAAAAGACATTACACGGAAGAGTCGTAAGAGAATAAAAACCCTGCTCAGTCTGAATACCCTGAAGAGCGGAACTACTGCGATAATATCAAGCCAGTATCTGGCAAAAAAGATTTTATAATTATCGCATGAAAGATATCTCAATGTAAGTTCAACTATAAAGAAAGTTATTATTATATCATCGAGGCTTATTATGAAAATCTTTGTCTCTTCAGACAGAGGGAACATAAGCTGGCTTTCTTTCAGAATTAACTCTATTTCATTTTGATTGAATCTTAATTTCGACGTATGGGAAAGAACTATATTGATTTCCAGCCTGTTAAATGCCGCTTCTTCCAGTTTTTTTCTTAAAATGTCTTGTTTGAATTCTTTAAATTTCATTGATTTTATAAACTTCAATTTATTGGCAGGAAGTTTATTCTTCAGATTTTCATTGTTTACCGTACAATGAAGAAGGATTTTCTCTATTTCTACTGGTATAAAATCAAGTTCTCCCAGTTTAGCCCTCAATTCTTCTTCAGTAAATTTGCTGTATTTTAATAACATTACTGTTTTTCCGTCATCATGTTTTAATTTGTTTATTAATCTTTCTGCATCATCATTAATTTCGTAAAAATCTTTTTCTTCATCAATTTTCAGCCATGACTGCTCTAATATAGCTGTTAATTCTTCCGATGAGAACCTTCTGTTTGCCAGAGTTTCCACTGCATCCAGTTTATCCGGATCTATTCTGGTAGATAATACTTCTATGGTTTTCTGGTTAATCTCAAATCCGGCCATGGTTTCGAAAACCAGTAAAATTATTGAGCAGAAAACTACGAATATGACACAGAGATCGACATATTTATTTGCGAAAAGTTTCTTTGTATATTTTCTTATGAAATTCAATGTTATACTCCGATTACAGTTAGTTTTATTACTTCGTGACGCATGACGCGTCACGCGTCACGCGAGGATTAACTTACACTATGATAACTATGATAGCAAGCTCTGTTCACTGATAAGGTATAGCTTCGTTTTTATTTATTATAGCCTGTCCTTCTGTACCTGTACAGAAACTGATAAAATCAATGACTTCCTGTGATGTGTCACCTGTACTATATAAATAAAGGGTTCTGGATAATGGATAAAGGCCTTTTATAATATTTTCTCTGGAAGGCATAACAGGCCGTGAGTTGTTTGTACTTTTAATAGCAATTGCCCTGACCATATCGGATGCAATAACATAATACTGGTAGCCTGTATAGCCTATACCTCCCGGATCCATGACGACGGCACGAATAATATCGGATGGTTTTCCCATCGTTTTGGCTATGTCTGTAAAATTATTTCTTTTTAAAACATCTTCTTTGAAAAAACTATAGGTTCCCGAGTCAGGTGGATTGTTGTAAATAGTTAACGGTAACTTACTGCCCCCTGTTTCTTCCCACGTGGTAAATATACCGGTAAATATTTTCTCAATATCATTTAAAGACAGGGCTTTAATACTGTTTTCCGGGTTAATAATTATAATTGCTGCATCCCGCGCCAGTGGATGTTCTTTTATTTCAATACTGTTGTCATCTGCAAATTTTAATTCTTTGTCATTGATTGGCCGTGATGCGGCAGCTATATCTGTTGTTTTATTCAATAAACCTTCTATGCCTGTAGTGGTGCCTCCTCCTTCTATAGAGATTTCAACAGATGGATTTTTTTTCGTGAATTCTTTTGCCAGGCTGTTAAGGGTGAGTTCCAGCGTGTCAGAGCCTTTAATAGTTATAAAGGCCTTTTTTTTTGCCGGAACTTTATCATGGCTGGAAGGGCAGCCTGTTGTAAAAATACATGCACATAGTATAATAAAAATCAGGGTTAATCTTTGTAATTTCATAACTTATTGGAATTTGAGTGAATAGTGAGTGGTGAGTAGTGAGTAACAATGTTATATTTTACTCACTACTCATTGCTTACTGCTTATTATTTATCCTGTTTTATAAAATTCAATTCACCGGTCTTTCCGTTGACCCATACACCGCTCAGGGTAAAGGTCTTTCCGTTACCTGTAACTTTACCGTTAAAGCATGACAGCCCTTTGTAAATACCTCCGCAACTCCAGTCAAAGGTTAGCTCCATAGTTTCTTCGTTATAGGTCCATTTTACAGGAGAATAACCATCTTTGTCGAGAGCCTCCGGGTGGGCGGGAACGAAAGGTTTATTGTTCATATATTCCCGTGTTTTCCCTGTTCCGTCACTCATAAGAACAACGTCACCGCAGTAATTATCACCTTCAGGTTTTTTTATTTCAAAAAGTCCGACAAAATCCTGTGATTTAAGTTTGATTACAGGTACAGCTTTTATAAAATCTCCTTCTATTCTTGTAAAATTAAGCTGACAGACTGTATTGTCAGAGGAAAAACCTTTAATGGTAAAATTATTTATATCTCCTGTTACGGTGCTTTTAAAATAAGCCAGCCTGTCATATGCGCCATTCATTGTCCAGTCAATAATCAATTCTTTTCTATGTTCGTCAAAAGACCATTTCAGAGGTATATAACCGTCTTTATCTTTCATATCTCCGTAGAAAGGTTCGAACTCTTTATTGTCTACATACTCTTTTGATTTCCCTTTGCCGTTATCTGACAGGATAATTTCACCATGATAATGATTGTAAGAACACAGGGGGTCTGTAATGATAAAATTTCCGATAAAATCCTGTTCCCCAAAATTTTCTGCAAAAGCAGGAACAGTAATTAATATTGATATGAGCAGAATAAATATAAGATTTTTCATGAAAAATTTCCTTTCCTTTGAAGTTTTCAGGGAAGGTATTCTATAATTATAGAGATAAATCCTCTATAATAACAGGGTTTTCCGGATTTCTTGAAAGAATCTCCCTCCCTGTCTCCGTAATAACTACATCTTCTTCAATCCTTACTCCGAATTTTCCGGGAAGATAAATACCTGGTTCTATGGTAACTACATTTCCCGGCTCAAGAAATTCTCTATTTCCTTTTACAAGATAAGGAGTTTCATGTATGTCAAGACCGAGACCATGGCCTGTTCTGTGGGTGAAACAGGCTCCGTAACCTTCTTTTTCAATTACATCCCTTGCGGCTTTATCTACAAGTTCACAGGGAATACCGGGGCATGCTTTTTCTATTGCTGCATCTCGTGCCTGTCTTACTATATGCCAGATCTTTAAAAATTCTTCACATACACTGCCGAAATAAGCAGTTCTTGTAATATCAGAATGATATTTTTCCCATATATCCCCTTTGTCTATAAGAACAACATCATTTTTTTGTAAAATATTTTCTCCTCCTTCCGAGTGTGGATAGGAAGATGTTTCACCGAACTGAACCAGTTTCTCGTCTCCTGTAATATATTTTTTCAGTTCATGTTCTTTCATGCCTGTCTTTAAATGCTTCAGGCTGAAGTCTATATTTTCTTCCGTTACATCTACTGCTTTCCTTAAAGCTTTTATTTCTTCATCTGTTTTTTTTCGTCTCATGTCAGAAAACAGGAAACCTCCGTCTCTGAATTCTATTGCCGACATATGTTCTTTCAGTTTTATAAATGTTTCAAAATGAGTCGTAGGTTCCAGGCCTGTGGTACCATATTTTCTCCGTCTCTTTTTAATAATTTTTCCGAGTATTTCATAGGGATTATCTTCTTCTTTCCAGGGATAGAAATCACTGATAAAAGTGTCTTTTCTGAGCCTTTCTTCCTCAAAGGAAGGACATATGATAAATGGTTCACCTTCTGCCGGTAGAATGACTCCGATAAATCTCTCCATACGAAACGTATCTATGCCGGTCATATAATAAAAATTTGTCCCGGGAGTTGCTATACAGTAATCCAGGGAGTTCTGTGCCATTAATACTTTGAATTGTTCGATTCTTCTTATAAAAACTTTTTTTTCCATAAATACCTCTTATTTGGTGAAGGGTGAAAAGTGAAGTGGATTATATACTGACCTGAGCATAAGCATGTAATAAACGTGTCCCTCCCGTTACGCGCAATGTCATTAAGTTAAGGAATATTGTATTTCTGCTTAAAGGATTTGCCTCTTATTTCCTCTCCCTTGAGGGAGAGGATTAAGGAGAGGGTGTTTTTAAAAAGGCTATGTTTATAGCTTCCAATACACCTTC
>JAKPQU010000144.1 GCA_029555925.1 Bacillota bacterium | reverse complement strand
TGTCAATAATTTTTTTAACGAGTTTGTCCATATAATAAGTGAATTTATTGAAAATAAGTGAAATATAATTTTTACATTTATCCTCATTTATAATTATTAACTCTTTAAATGAGACACTAAAGACTTATTTAAAGTAAATAAAATCCAGATTTGAAAAATACAAACTTTCAGATGAAAAATCCTCATTTTCAGATACATATTCAGGATCATTACAAACTCAGACAATTATTTCTCCTTTCACCCAATCTTCATCCGGATTAATTTCATTTAAGATTAATTTAACTGGGTTATGCAAAGGCACCATATCGTCCGATTTAATAAAGATATGTTTATCCCAATCAGTTAATTCAATAATATAGCCACCAGTAATAGAACGGATAAGGATAGCATCAAGAGGTTGCTGAAGATATTTTTGTTGAAGATAACGAAGAAACCAGTAATTTTCACTACGAGCAGCTACAGAATGAAGATATAGAACTCTTTCCTCTATAGCAGGTATTAGTTTGATCAATTCTTCTTCTGAAAATGGTGGTTCTTGCTTATTTAGTAAAGCTTCAAACTGAGCTTGATTGATAATATCAGTAACTCTTCTGATAGGAGAACTACAATGGAGATAAGCTTTTGAACCAATTCCTGGATGAAAAGCTGCTTCTGTAGAAAGAAAAGCCTGACAGTAATTATGATAATTGTCTTCCTCCTCTTCTTCTTCATACTGAGCTATATTACGATAGATGCAAGGAAGTCCTTTGGCAGAAGCATATTCAGCCAGAGTTCGGTTATAAAGCACCATCAGTTCTTCAATCAATAAGCGAGCAGGGCTAAAATAATCAATACATTCCATCTTCAGTTCACCATTTTTACACATCACATTCCATTCATATCTTCTCTTCCCGCTATTTTCAAATATTTGGCGTCCTTTATGAATATTACGCATAATCTGAAATAAAATAGAATTCTGGTGACTGGTTAAATATCTGTCCACTTCTTCATAGCTGAGATTTTGTTTCACCGTGATATATTCTTGTTTAAATACCTCCTTTTCAATCTTGAACTCCTTATCCATAAATAGATATAAGGACAGAACTTTTCTTTTTTCTCCTGCTTTTAGACTGAAAGCCTCTTTAGAAAGTGAAGTTGGAAGCAAAGGAATAGTTTCACAGGGAAGATACAGAGAACTAACTCTTTCCCAGGCTTCTTTAAAAATGGAAGAATTTAGCGGAAGTTGTCCTCCTACATCGCTTATATGAATACCCAGAATCCATCCCTGTTCCTGCTTCTGAAGCGAGATGGCGTCATCATAATCAGGAGAATCTATAGCATCAATAGTAAAAGCCTCCAGATTTGTCACATTCTGATTTTCTGCTTCCTGCTTTAATTTCTCTTGTAATTTTTGTGATTCTCGCAGGATTTCAGAACTAAAATTTATCGGAATACCGCTATCAGCAGCTATCTTATCCGTATCTGGAGAAATATCCCTCAGAAGCAAACGAATATTCCTGATTAATGTTCTCAAATCCAGACCATCGCT
>JAKPQU010000132.1 GCA_029555925.1 Bacillota bacterium | reverse complement strand
TTATCTCAACAGCTTTCATTTATGGAGCTCCCGGTGCCGGCATAGTAAATACTCTTGTTGCAAGTTCTCTGTCAATCATAAACAATCCGCCTTTACTGTCACCGATAAGGTTAAGCCTGTTAATTATATTATCTGCATTTGCTTCCTCTTCCACCTGTTCATTTACAAACCACTGGAGAAAAACATTTGAAGCATGATCCTTCTCCTTTAAGGATATATCCACAAGATTATTGATTTTCTCTGTAATATACTCTTCATGTTTCAGGGCCGCTTCAAATATCTCGAGAGGTGATTTCCATTCATGCTGTGGTGTTTTTATCTCTTTCAATAAAACCCTTCCCCGTCTTTCGTTAATATAATCATAAAATTTCATGGCATGCATAAGCTCTTCCTGTGCCTGTACCCTCATCCAGTTTGCAAATCCCGGAAGATTTACAGACTGAAAATAAGCAGACATAGAAAGATAAAGATAGGAAGAAAATAATTCTTCTGTTATCTGCTCATTAAAAGCTTTCTCTATTTTTTGTTTAAGCATTTTTTATATTCTCCTTTCATGTTCAGTGACCAGTGAGCAGTGACCGGTTATCAGTTATTCTACTATAATTACTTTACTGGTCACTGTTTACTGCTCACTGTATCAGTTGTCCGTAAGGACTATTTCATCATACTCCAGTTCAAAACGGAGTTTGTGTTTTGCTTCTTCCTGGGCTATAGCCAGAAGCAATGTTTTTATCTGTTCATTATCAGTCCTGGACGCAAGGTCCGTATATAATTTAAAAGCCTGTTTTTCTTTTTTCATTGCCAGGACAAGAGCATCTGCATAATCAAGATCTTCTTTAATCTGAATATCAGTATCTATATAATCTGCTATTTTCAGGTCCAGAACCTTTTCTTTAGATGGTATAAGTAGTTTCCCGCTCTTAATATCCAGAAGCTTTGCCTTATGCCCCTCTTCTTCCCTGGCAAAATCCTTAAACATTTGAACCATAGCAGGTTTTGTCATCTTTTCTGACAGTTCTGTGTAAAAAGTACAGGCATCTTCTTCATTTTTAATTGCAAAATCAAGAATATCATTGACAGATTTAAATTCTGTAACCATAGATTACCCCCTTCTTTAATTAAAGAATAGAAACTATTCCAGTTCTGACCATTTCTTCTGTAACTGCCATGAACTGGTGAACACAATGAAGACGAGAACCTGTTCTACCCTTCACTCTTCACGATTCTCATATAAACATGTTACAGCAATTACATATAAATTATTTACGCTCACTTCCGTAATATATTATTCTTTTGTTAAAGATTTTTTCCTTCTTTTTTCTTACTGCGGATAATAAACTGCAACGGATACAACAGTATTATTCTTTATTCCGAAGCCTATACCACGGGAATCATAAAAGATGGCATTACCTCCCATAGCTGTCTCAGGCTGAAGCCTGTAGCTACTTCCGTAAACCCTGTAAACATCTGAAAGAGTAGAACCTACAGACAGACCTTCCGGAGTTCTATATAGATAGGTATTTATAAATATCATAACTACTTTATTTGAATAAATTTCAACTCCGAAGGTGAGAGCATATCTTTTATAATCATATATAAGTACATTATAACCTTCTTTTATAGTATCTGAGGCCCCCCACTGGTCAAACATGCTTCCCATATCCTGTCCCAGATACAATAAACCTTCTATACCTCTGCCGGGAGAAATATAATACTGGGTCGTACTCTGGGCAAAAACAGGAAGAGTTAAGAAAAATAAACATAATAGAACAGATAACACATATTTCATAATAACACCTCGGATAAATTATTTAGATAAGCTGCCTCTATTTAATTTTTATCTAAAGCTTTATTTTATGCCCTTAAAAATTCCTATACCTTTAAATTATTTAGATAAACTGCCTCATTTTACGCCATTAAAAATGAAATTTATTATAGTTTTAAATTGTAAACAGTATTTGCGGTATTACGAATGGATTGGGATTTAATAAAGTCCTTTAAAGACCTCATGTTTACCCAGTTCTTTCATTCTTATGTCATATACCTCATAAGGGGATTTTTCATTTATCTTGGGAATATATATAGAAAAGGTCTTTGCTATTATAAGTCCAATAAAAGCTTTTGATCTATCTGTTTCGTTATAATTGGCATCACATAATAGCATATGCATACTGGCCTGAACTGTTTTTATCACTTTCTTCTTGAGCCTTTCCGGCACGTTGGGAGCATCAAAAAGTTCATAGGCATAATTCAATATTTCCGAAAGATCAACATAATAATTGGGATTTAACTCCATCAATTTCTGTTTATCTATAGCTGCTATTTCATCTTTATATTCCCTGACTATTCGACTTAAATCATATATATTAAATGGCTTTTCCAGAAAATTTATACCAATTCTGGCAGCTTTATTTGTTATACTCTTATCAGGATGGGCAGTCATCAGTACTATCTTCATAAGAGGATTATTTCTTCTGAGATATTCACATAAAACAATGCCCTGCATATTTGGCAATCTATTATCTACATAGGCTATTTTAAAGGTCATATAAGGAAGTTGTTCAAGTCCTTCTTCAGCACTTCCTACAGGGACTACAATATGACCTTCATTTGTAAGTACTTCATATACTAATTTTCTTATACTTTCATCATCATCTATTACAAGAATTTCTAATGATTCAAGATCTTCCTGAGAATAAGTATCCATAACATATAACCTGCTTCCTAATTCGTGACGCATGACGC
This sequence comes from Bacillota bacterium, assembly GCA_029555925.1. The sequence continues at coordinate 25,185 of JAKPQU010000132.1, read as the reverse complement.
GTAGATTACATAAAAATATCTTTATATTATAACATATATTGTTATGGTTGAAAAGTTGAAAAATCGGAAGAATTTTGCAGAAGGATTTACAGGGAATAATTTGAATTTAATTAAAGTGAAGGGTGAAGGTGAACAGGATTTATTATAGTTAGTTTCTTAACTATCCATAAATAAGTACCTCGTAATGCGTAAAGCGGAATGGGTGATGCGCAAGGATTAAACCCGTCACGCGTCACGATCCTCATATAAATGGAGACTATATGAAAGACAAAAAAATAAACAACTACAAATGGAACTTCTGTATCGACAGAGGGGGAACCTTTACCGATATTGTAGCAAGAAAACCGGATGGTTCTATCATTACTCACAAACTTTTATCTGAAAACAGATTGCATTACAGAGATGCAGCCATACAGGGTATAAGAGAAATCCTCGGGCTGAAAAAAGAAGATTTGATACCGGACATAATTGGTTCCATAAAAATGGGCACTACTGTTGCCACAAATGCTCTTCTTGAAAGAAAAGGAGAAAGAGTAGTTCTTTTTATTACGAAAGGATTTCGTCATGCTCTGAGAATAGGCTATCAAAACCGGCCGGAACTGTTTAAAAAACACATCATATTACCGGAAATGCTTTATGAAGAAGTAATAGAAATAGACGAAAGAATAAGTGTTGACGGTGAAATATTAAAAGAATTTGATGAAGACAGGGTTTTTTCTGATTTAAAAAACATATATAAAAAAGGCATAACTTCCTGTGCCATAGTATTGCTTCATGGTTACCGCCATCCTGTACATGAAAATAAAATTGCTTCTATGGCCGCTTCCGTCGGGTACAGACAGATTTCCGTATCCCATAAATTAAATCCTCTCATAAAAATTGTAAGCCGCGGTGATACGACGGTTGTAGATGCCTATGTATCTCCTGTCTTAAAAAGTTATATCAATAAAGTATCTTCTGAATTACAGAATCCTTCGGTAAAACTTATGTTCATGCAATCAAACGGCGGCCTCATAGAGGGAAATCTGTTTTCAGGCAAAGATGCCATTCTTTCAGGCCCTGCAGGAGGTATTGTAGGGGCGGTAAGCACATCGGCCTTGGCAGGTTTTACAAAGATTATAAGTTTCGATATGGGGGGAACATCTACAGATGTGGCTCTTTATAACGGACACTACGAAAGATCCTTTGAAACCCCTGTAGCAGGAATAAGGATGAGGGCTCCAATGCTGAAGATCCATACAGTGGCTGCAGGAGGAGGTTCAATACTCACCTTTGACGGCACAAGATTAAGAGTGGGCCCGGAAAGTGCCGGAGCAAATCCCGGCCCTGCCTGTTACCGTATGGGAGGCCCACTGTGCGTAACAGATGCAAATGTTCTTCTGGGAAATATACAGACCGATTTTTTCCCGGAAGTTTTTGGCCCCTCAGGCAGAGAACCGATAGATAAAGATATAGTAAGGGAAAAATTCCGCATAATTACAGAAGAAATAAACAGCGCGACCGGAGGAAACAAAAATCCTGAAGAAATAGCAGAAGGTTTCATTAAAATTGCAGTTGAAAATATGGCAAATGCCATAAAAGAGATTTCCGTTCAGCGCGGTTATAATACGACTGAATATGTGCTCTGCTGCTTCGGAGGTGCAGGAGGGCAGCATGCCTGTAAAGTGGCAGACACACTCGGAATGAAACAGATTTTCATACACCCCCTGGCAGGGGTACTGTCTGCCTGTGGTATGGGGCTTGCAGACATAAGGGTAATAAAAGAAAAATCTCTGGAAATCCTTCTGTCCGGGGAATCACTTTCCCTTATTGACAGAGAATTACAGATTCTGAGAGATGAAGCACTGGGTGAAATGAGAAAACAGGACGTTGCAGAAGAACATATTTATGAGAGACTTAATATTAAATATGAAGGTACAGACAGACCTCTCACTGTATCTTACGAAAGAGGATTCGATGTTAAGACCATAACTGAAGCATTTCAGGATATATACAGACAGCATTATGGATTTATTATGAAAAAAAATCTCATTGTTGATTCTATATCAGTGGAAGCAGAAGGTTCAATGGAAAAAATCGGTGATCCTTTTTTAACTGAAGCACTGATTACAAAATTGCCTGAACCTGCTGCAATTGCAGACATCTACACAGAAAGCTCATACCACAGAGCACCTGTCTATGAGAGAATAAGTCTGAAACCAGGTATGTATATAAAAGGACCTGTAATTATTACGGACCCCAGTGCCACAACTGTTGTAGAACCCGGGTGGGAAGCAGAAATAACAAAAAGAAATCATATGATTTTAACAAGAGTGGTTCCCCGAGCTGTTTCCATAAATTCTGATAAAATCGATCCTGTTATGCTGGAAATTTTCAACAATCTCTTTATGTCTGTGGCTGAACAGATGGGAGTGGCACTTTGTAACACAGCATATTCGGTAAATATAAAAGAACGTCTTGATTTTTCCTGTGCCATCTTTGACAGTTCAGGGTATCTGGTGGCAAATGCACCTCATATACCGGTACACCTGGGTTCTATGGGAGAAAGTGTAAGAACGGTTATAAGAGAGAGAGGCAATACAATGAGTGCCGGTGATGTTTATGTGCTCAACAATCCCTATAACGGAGGTACCCATTTACCTGATATAACAGTCATAACACCTGTTTTTGATGACAGAGGAGAAGAAATCATCTTTTTCATAGCAAGCAGAGGCCATCATGCCGATATTGGAGGCATAACGCCGGGCTCCATGCCTCCTGATAGTAAAACAATTGAAGAAGAAGGCATTTTAATAGACAATTTTCTCCTTGTTCAAAGAGGAACTTTCAGGGAAAAGGAATTTATGGAACTACTCTCTTCCGGCCCTTACCCTGCAAGAAATAAGTCTCAAAACATAGCTGATATAAAAGCACAGATTGCTGCAAATGAAAAAGGTGTTCACGAACTTCGAAAAATGATTTCTCATTACAGCCTGCCGGTAGTTCATGCCTATATGAAACATGTTCAGGATAATGCGGAAGGAAGTGTAAAAAAAGTGCTCAGTGAACTGAAAGACGGAGAGTTTTCCTATAAAATGGATGACGGAAGTGTAATACATGTAAAGATAACAATTGATAAAATTCTGAAAACTGCCATAATAGATTTTACCGGCACATCACCTCAGAGAGAGAATAACTTCAATGCTCCTTCTTCCGTGTGTATGGCTGCAGTTCTTTATGTGCTCCGCACCCTTATCGACGATGAAATTCCCATGAATCATGGCGTATTAAAGCCAGTTACTGTCATTACACCTCCCGGCTCCATGTTAAACCCTGTCTATCCTGCAGCAGTGGTGGCAGGCAATGTAGAAACATCTCAATGTATAACAGACGCTCTGTACGGTGCCCTCGGCGTCATGGCCGCTTCTCAGGGTACTATGAATAATTTTACCTTCGGCAATGACAGATATCAGTATTATGAAACAATCTGCGGAGGTTCGGGAGCGGGGCCTGATTTCGAAGGCACATCTGCAGTTCATACCCATATGACAAATACAAGGCTTACTGACCCGGAAGTTCTCGAACTGCGTTATCCTGTTCTTTTAGAAGAATTTTCCATAAGAAAAAATTCAGGAGGTATTGGGAGATACAGAGGTGGAGACGGAGTAATAAGGAAAATAAAATTCAGAGAAGATATGACTGCAGCAATACTTTCAAACAGAAGGAAAATCCCGCCTTTCGGTCTGTCAGGAGGAGCCCCCGGGGAATGCGGTAAAAACTATGTAGAAAGAGCAGACGGATCTGTTATTGATCTGTCAGGTACTGAAAAAATCAGGGTCAGTAAAGGGGATACTTTTGTAATTGAAACACCCGGAGGGGGAGGATTCGGACACAAAAGTGAAGGATGACGCATAACACATCACCCTTCACACTTCACGCTCTTACCTTCTGTGACCGTGAAAACCTCCGCCGCTTCCCCATGTTCTGCCTGCATGGTGAATCTGTCCGTTATTCTCCCATGTTGCACCTGCATGATGTATATCACCATCATTACCCCATGTAGAACCGGTATGAACCACTGCATCATCACCTCTCCAGGTAGAACCACGATGAACCAGTGCTCCGTCATCGCCTACTGTTACACCTCTATGGACTACTCCGTTATTACCCCAGACCGTTGTGCCGGAATGATAAACAGAACCATTATATACTACGTGATTCCAGTTTGTATGACGTATTATATAAGGGTTATCGATATCAAATCCGCGATAAACATAGGTGTTATCAGTAAGAGCGGCACCTATGGCTATGCCTGTTGCGAGACCGACTCCGGGATAATAATAGGGATCATTATTATCTACATAGACTGTGGAAGGGGTTGTACCGTAATTATTATATGTTACGTTTTCCTCTGCATTCTTCTGCTGATCCGAATTCGGTGTATTGGCAGGAGCAGATATGCATATTACATATTTACCGACAGCACTATCAGTAGAATATTTAACACCCATAGAACTGAGTATGGGTAAAAAGGGCACACAGAGAACCTGATCATCACCGGAACCTATTGTTCCGCCATAAGCTACATTATTATTTAATTCATCCGATGTGACACCAAAATAATATTTAAAAAAATTTGAATCTATAAAAAGGGTATTTTTATAGTTTACTACAGTAAAATCTCCTGCACTATTATTATTTATGGTTATATCTATCTGTTCCGGCGGAACAACACTTGATGTATCAAACTGCACAACCTGCATTGAAGCATATGCAGGAAAGATACAGAACATCATTGTAATGATTGTCAGAGAAATTATTATTTTATTCATATATCAAAAACCTCCTTATATTTACAAATTTTCCTTCTTACTGAGAAGATCTTTTACTTCTTTCATAATTGCATTATCTGCAGGAGTAAGACCGAGATTATCTTTAATACGGAGATTTGCCCCTTTAGACAGGAGAAATTCTGCCATATCCATATCATTATTGGAAGCGGCTATATGAAGAGGAGTTGAGCCGTTATTATCCCTTCCATTCACATCTGCTCCATGAGAAATAAGATATTCGGCAAATCCTGTGTTACCTTCAAATACAGCAAGGTGCAGAGGTGTTATGCCATAAAAACCTTTATTTACATCCGCTCCCTTTGATATGAGCAATTTTACAATCTCTTCAGGATTATCTGCTTTATTCATCTTCAGGTCAGCTACATTTCCGTAGAGAGTTACCATAGAAGACACAAACAATGGTGTAAAACCATCTGAAGTTTTACCGTTTCCCATTCGTGATGAAAGGAATTGTTCCAGTTTTATGTTACCGTTTGCTTTTATTAAATTCAAAGCAGGCAAAACATCGGTGTTCTTTTCATCTATTTTTCCGCCTTTACTCAGAAGAAAACCTGACATATCCTTTTGAGAAAAATAGGCTGCTACGTGAACAGGTGTAAAACCATTCTTATTCATAGCATTTACATCTGCTCCTTTTGCTATAAGTAATTCAGCTATTTTTATATTTCCACCGGCTGCTGCATAGAATAAAGGAGTATTGCCGTCTTTTGTTTTCCCTTTCACATCTGCTCCCTGTGTAATCAGGAATTCAGCCATATCCCTGTTGCCTCTCATAACTGCAACATGTAATGGTGAAAAGCCGAGGGGACCTCTTTTAAGGTCAGCTCCTTTTGATATTAAAGAAAGGCATAATTCTTTATTTCCCTTCATGACAGCCCAGTATAAATTCATTTCTGCCCCTTTATTTACAAGCAGTTCTCCTGTTTCTTTACATCCATTGACAGATGAAAAAGCAAGGGGAGTAAAACCGTCATTATCTTTACCGTTTACATCGGAGCCTTTAGCAATCAGCAAAGATGCTATTTCTTTATTATTTTTGTATGATGCTATATGTAAAGCAGTAAGTCCGTCTCTTGTTTTAATCTTTATATCGGCATTCTTTACTATCAAAAATTTCGCTATATCATTATTGCCTGCAGATATTGCCAGATATAGAGGTGTGGCACCATTATTATCTTTACTGTTTATATTAGCACCTTTTGAGAGTAAAAATGCTGCCATATCTTTATTTTTTGCCAGGTGAAGAGCAGTGGCACCATTATTATCTTTACTGTTTATATCTGCTCCTTTTGAGAGTAAAAATGCTGCCATATCTTTATAGCCTTTTTCTGATGCTATATGTAAAGGACTTTTCCCTCCATCATTCTTTGCATTAATACTGGCACCTTTTGAAAGGAGGAAAGCTGCCGCCTTTTTGTAATCAGAGGCAACTACATTATGTAACAGTGTGTTCCCGTTATTATCTTTACTGTTTAAATCAGCTCCTTTTGAGAGAAAAAATTCTGCTATTTCAAGGCTTTTTGAACTTAAAATCGGTGTTTTCCCTTCATTATCTTTACCGTTTATATCTGCACCTTTGGATAGAAGTAATTCTATTATTTCCTTTGTTTTAGCTACATGTAAAGGTGTTTCTCCGTCAATGTTTTTCACCTTCACATGTGCCCCTTTTGAAAGAAGAAGTTCCAGGACTTCTTTACTTCCACTGTTTGCGGCAGACATAAGAGGAGTAAAACCGTCATAACCGGGAGCATTCACATTTGCTCCTTTTAAAATTAATAATTCTGCCAAATTCTTATCATTCAGGAAAGCTGCGGCATGTAAAGGAGTTTTACCGTTTAAATATTTCGTATTTACATCTGCCCCTTTGTCTATGAGAAGATTGGCTACATCAGCCGCATTTGCTTCCAGTTCAGGCAATGGCTTAATATAATTATGGGCAAAGGTTCTGAAAAATAGTGCCATAAAGAGAGGTGTAAAGTTCTTATAGTCTTTTGCATTTACATCTGCCCCTCTGTCTATCAGCATTTCTGCCATTTTTTTATTACCGTAGTAAGATGCCATATGGAGCAGGGTCATATCATTCATATATGTTTCATTGACATTAATATCTGAAAGGTCAGGATGGTATTTCAGAATCTGTTCAAGACACTCTTTACCTTCCATGTATCTGTCTTCCTGCCATGTTTCCAGTTGATATTCTGCGGCAATGGCAAGGGATTTGTTTAAAAGGGCACCGGTAAAATCAGATTTTAATTCAATTGCTTTGTTGTAGTATTCAATAGATTTTTGAAATTCTGCGAGAGTGTAATAAAAATTTCCTGCTTCAAGCCATATTTGCGGGTTTTTCGGATCTCCTTCTGTTGCTTTATCATAGCATTTTACGGCCTCGCCATAATTGCCCTCTTCATATAGAGTATGACCCTTCTTTATTAAATCTTCTGATACTCCTGCATTTACCGGAAGAATACTGATCAGCAAAATCAGCAACAGAAGCACTGCAGATTTTTTTAATAACATGTATAAAACCTCCTCAAGTTTTTATAGAAGTGAGCATAGATTTTTCATGAAAACTTATGAAATACACTGTAATGTAAAATTTTATATTTCTATCAAGCTCACACAGTAAAAAATTCTGTTTATAGATTATAACAGAATAATAAAAAAGTGGAAAGTAGATAGTGTTTTTTTATGACATGGATTTTGTAACAGGCAACCAGGAAAGAGCTGCCTGTTACAAATAAAATTACTGACGGGCTATGATTACTTTCATGGCATGTTCAGGGTCTTCAACATGGTGTCCGCTCACATCTATAGTTACACTGCGAATAGTGCCGGTAAACTTAAAAGGCGGTTCATATCTGTCACACACAGGTGAACCCGGTTCGGCACCGCACACAAATCCTGCGCTTAGACCGAATATGAGGGGCATAGTTAATGTAACTACCATAAGGTTATTTTTTAAGTAAACAGATAGGCTGCTGCCGATTTGTATATAATTACCTGTTAAGTAAATCAATAGAGGAATACAAAGAGTTACAAAAGCCTTTTAATTATTATGAATTAAAGAAAGAACTGCCTTTATTCAGGAATTGTCGTTTTATTACCATCTCTTAAAGCTGTGTAATGAGGTGACATTATTTCAACCTGTTCTGCATTAAACTTATCCTGAATATTCTGATGAAGTTCACTGTAAATAGAGGCCATACTGTTAGGCCTGTCAGTATAGGCATTTATCTGGTAACTTACATAAAAATCATCGAGACCGGTCTGAAGCACAAAAGGTGAAGGTTCTTTTAATATACCTTCTGTAGAAAGGGCGGCATCTATGAGGAGTTTATGAACAGTCCTCCAGGGAGCATCATAACCTATTGTAACAGTCGTATGAAGAATCAATCCCTTTTCCCTGGCACAGGAACTGTAATTTGTAATATAACTTCCCAGTATCATGGCATTCGGCAGGGTAATATCCACATTTTTTGTTGTACGAATACGTGTCAGATAAAGAGTTTTCTCTATAATGTCTCCTGTAACATCTCCTATCTGTACCCTGTCTCCAATACGAAAGGCATTCATATATATAAGAATAATACCTGCCATCATATTGGATATCACTGCAGTTGAGCCAAGGGAAAAAAGTACTCCCAGAAAAACGGAGATGCCTTTAAATGCCGGTGATTCATAGGCAGGTAAATAAGGTAAAGCTATAACGACTGCAAAGGCAATAACAAGAAACCTTACAATCATGTAAGTAGGTTCTGCCCAGTCTTTATAAAAACCGGGGAATTCTATAGTACCTTTTTCAATTTCAGCAAAAATAAATTTTATAAATTTTATTATGTAATATGTAATAATAATAACACAGATAATAAAAAAGAGTTTGGGGATATAAAACAAAATTCCCGCCCATATAACATGGAGTGATGCAAAAATATAACCCAGAAGTTTTTCTCCATAGTCTTCTGTCCATACAAAAAAACTGAACACAAGAGAGAGATATATATATAAGAGTACAAGCTTAAAAATAAAGGCACATAAATTTACAACTGTAATTATAACTCCTGCAATTCTATCTGCTGTAATAAGAACAAGTTTCTGTATTTTAATATCGGAAATACGTCCCCCATGCCATAGCTTAATCTTACTATCTATTACCCTTAGAATTCTGTGCAGGCCGGTCATTATGATTATAAAAATAATTGTTACAATTAAAGAGAAAATAATCCCTCTCAGGACAGTCTTTAAACTGCGTGCTTTTTTATATTCTGTTAAAACTTCTCTTATTCTCTGTGCACATTTTTCTGCTCCTTCCTTCTGTGTCATATTTAAAGATCTTCCATCTTCCTCAGAGATAGTCATTAAAACCATATCTTTATACATAACAATGGGATTTTTACCATTATTATTTACCCTGATTTCTTCAGGTAAAAAGACAGGGAATTCCGAAACCTTTTTCAATCTATCTTCCAGAACTCTTGCCCTTTCATCAGGAGAATAGGGACCGAGAGAATTATTTATAGAAAAAACTTCTTCTCCATAAAATACAACAGGAACAAAATTTTTCTCAACCAGTCCTGGAGTCTCTTCGCCTGAAGTACCTTCCGGCACAGGCGAAGGTTTTACTGTCGTATCTGCAGAAGGGGGTATTGCCATGTCTTTTCCAGGAGTTACTGTCCGGCTAACAGGAGGTTTTACTGTCATATCTGCAGAAGGCAGTGTATCTTTTTCAGGTGTTACTGTCTGATTGGCATTTGGCTGGATAACCTCTATTGGAGTCACCGGAGGACTTATAGAAGATGAAATTTCTGTTCCGGGAGTAGAAATTATTTTACTGGAAGCAGATTTTATATTAACAGAACTGTCTGTCTGAGCCATAACAGAGGAAAGTGACAGCAAGAGGATAAAAACTATTAAATACTTTATAGAAAACATATATTTCTCCTTAATTTAAAAATCTATCGGGAAAGTGGATTAACAACCGGACTCTGATTATAGTTAGTTTCATAACTATCCATAAATAATGACCTCGTAATGCGTAAAGCGTAATGCGTGATGCGCAGGGATTAAACCCGTCACGCGTCACGCGCGTCACGACGACTTAAATTCTAATAAGTTATGAAATACACTATAAATATATAGGGCAAGACTTTTCAGACAGATTCAAAATTCTTTATTTTCCGATATTTTATTTTCCGTCTTACAAATATCTTCACATGTTTCCTTTTCAGAAATTTTATTTTCTATCTGACTCTTATCGGCAGAAACTTCAACTTTCTCCGGAAGAGGTTCATCTGAAACAGTATGTCTTTTTATCCATCCCCTGAGAAGAACCTTCAGGACACATATAAGAGGTATGGCAAGAAACATACCTGATGCTCCGTAAAGCTGTCCTCCTATGATTACAGCCATCATAATCAGTAAAGGACTTAAGTTAAGGGTTTTTCCGTGAACTGTGGGATATAAATAATAAGAGTCAAGAAGGTGCAGTGCTGCTATTATTATTACAACCGATATAAAGGACACGATAGGGTCGGGGGTAAAAAGTGTCAGTATTAAAGCAGGACTGGGGCCGAGTATATTACCTACATATGGTATAAAAGTCGTTATTGCAGTGAAAACACCTATTAAAAGAGAAAATTTAATACCTGCAAAAAATAAAGCCACACCGGCAAGAGTTCCTATAACAGTGCAGTTAAAAAGCTGACCTCTTAAAAAACCTGACAGAGTGGCATTTATTTCATCTGTGACAGAAAAAATAGATTCTCTTTTTTCCACCGGTATAAAACTTACACAGAATTTTTTAATTTTATTTTTCTCTTCAAGCATATAAAAGACAAAAACAGGAATAATAAGCAATTCCAGCAGACCTACCAGGAAATGCATTACACTTGAAAAGGATTCCGTTATAAAAGATACAGATTTATTGGACAGTTCACGACCGCTGTTTTGAATATCTACGAGTAATTTATCTATTGCTTCTTCCAGATAGGGGGGAATTTTATATTCACCGAGTTTTTTAAAAAATTCAACCTTCTGGAGTTTATTAAACCATTCTATCAGATTATTCTTCATAGAAGGAATCTGTGATACGAAATCCGAGATATTCTCTGCAAGAGCTGGTATCAGGAAAAGAAGCATTATAATAAAAAAAACCACTATTACTCCAATAAGAAGAATGGCACCTTTTGATCTTGAAATACCTTTTTTTTCCAGGTAAACAACGACAGGATCGGAGATATAGGCAAGTACAATAGCTATGGTAAAAGGGATAACAATGGATTTTATAAGTGACAGAAACCAGATTCCATAGAGCAATCCTGTAATAATTATCAGGGTATTTATCACCTTATATTCTTTTCTGAAAGGAAGCAAAATTATAATAGTTATAGCAGTTAAAACAGTAGGCGTTAAAATTGTCTCAAAAGTAACTATTAATTGTTTAAAAAAAATAAAGAAAAATAATACTGTTATCAGAGCAGGTATTAATTTTATAATTTTATCGGTATAAGTGTCTTTCATTAAAAGCTAAAACCTTCCATCTGTTATTTTTTTAAGGAATTCCAGAATTTTTTCTGTAGCTTCATCTTTATCTGCACCGAGTTCTCTGTTTAAGGTGCCATGATTTTTATCGCTGGCATGATATAACTCCGCATGGACTCCTGCATTTTTCAAAGATTCTTCAAGCCATGCAGATTCCAGTTTAGACATTTCGCGGCTTCCTGCATAGATAATAAAAAAAGGAGGAATATCTCTGCCTTTTTCTACATGATATAAAGGTGATGCTTCTTTTAATATGACAGGATTATCGCCGAAGGCAGGTTTATAGAGACGGTTAAATAAATTTTTATTTACTTCCTTTATCTTCGGTATATCATAACCTGCACCGTCAAGTAATACAACACCTTTCAGCAGATCTAATTTGTATCCTTCCTCTTCGAGATATTTCCCATCTATAGCGACAAGAGCTGCCAGATGGGCTCCTGCAGAATGTCCCATAATGAAAATCTTATCTCTGTCACCTCCGTAAGTGGAAATATTTTTATATATCCAGCCGATAGCTTTTGCCACATCCTGAACATAAACAGGAAATGTCACACCCGGTGACATTCTGTAATTTATACTGGCAAATATATAGCCTTCTCTGACAAATCTTAAAGGTTTTTTGCTGTGATTGCTTTTATCACCCATCCTCCATGCGCCGCCATGGATAAATACCATAACAGGTAATTTATCGCCTTTTTTCGGCACATAAAGGTCAAGACTGGTCAGGTTCTTATCAAATCCAGGGATTTCCGCATAAAGTACATTAGAAAAAATTTTATATTCGTCACTGTCTTTAGAAAAGGATTTCTTATGCCATAAACACACTATAACTGCTGTTATCAATAACATCCATACGGCTATAACAATAACAAACTTTCTGTTTACTCCGGTATGTTTCATATCTGTTACACACTCCCATGACTCACCTGTCACGCGTCACGCGTCACGACCATTATAGCACGAAGAAAAGGAAAAAAAAATAATAAAAAGGATTCCATGTCACATAAATAGAATTAACTGAAAAATTTTGTAATATGAATTACAGATAATGGTAAATATCAAAAGCACAGGAGGTATGTAATGAAGAAAAAATATCTTATTATTTCTCTGGCTCTCATTATTTCAGTAGTAATTGTCTTAAATTATTGTTCAGCAGTTGATTACACCTATGACAAAGGCAGCCCCGATCAGAAATTCACCATCACAGTTCCTGAAGGATGGACTTCAGATGACAGTGGTAAAACAAGGGTTCCCCTGGCACTTATAGGCCCAAAAGAAATGAAAATCCCCGGATATACTGACTCATGCACCAGTATAACGGTAAATATAATTATAGAAAAAATGCCTGAATGGTATAGAATTGATGATAAAACACTGGAAAATCTGAAAGATAAAATCCCTCAGGAACTTATGGAAAAAGTAAAATCCATTGTATGGTTCAAAATAGATGATAAAAACATGGCTGCCTTTAAAGATAAGATTTCCCGGGAAAAAGTCAGTAAAATAGAGTCTATAAAAAATATGATATTTACAAAAGAAGAATTAATAAAAAAGCTGGAAGAATTATCCTTTAATGCTCAGGAAATTAATGAAATTATTGCAGTTACTATGTCACAGATAAAGGTTATAATAAAGAAAGAAGATTTTGTTAATAAATTGAAAGGTTTGAATTTCAAACAGAAAGATATTGATATAATAGTTCCCCTTTGCAGGGTCGAAGATATTACACCTGTGGAATATGCTTTCACGGCATTCAATCACAGAACCGATATTTTAAAGGGTGCAACAGTCATATCTGAAACTGAGAAAACCATAAACGGAATAGCTGCCTATCAGGCAGTAGTAGATTATGAATTCACAATACCGGGTCAGGCTTTTGCTTCAAGAACTCTTCAGACCTGCATATTAAGTAAAGGTTCTGCCTATATAATCACAGGTTCGGCCAATGAAGAAAACTTCAGTAAATTCGAAGAAATATTCAAATCTGTTGCTGACAGTTTTAAAGTGAATTAGAGGGAGGATATTATGCTATTTAAACAGATGTTTGCCACGAAATCCCTTGAAATGCTCCAGGAAGAAATGGACAGTGGCGAGCACAGACTGAGAAGAATTCTCGGCCCTGTTGCCCTTACCAGTCTTGGAGTGGGAGCTATTATAGGTACAGGTATTTTCGTTCTCGTAGGACTTACTGCCAAAACCATGGCAGGGCCATCTCTTATGCTTTCTTTCATAGTATCAGGCCTTGGATGTGCCTTTGCCGCCTTCTGTTATGCAGAATTTGCGGCCATGACACCCGTAGCGGGCAGCGCCTATACCTATGCCTATGCCACGCTGGGTGAAGTGTTTGCATGGATTATAGGGTGGGATCTCATCCTGGAATATGCGGTAGGATCGGCCACAGTTGCCCACGGGTGGTCAAAATATTTCCTGAAACTCCTGGAAGTATTCAATCTTCATGTTCCGGGATTTCTCACAAATGATCCTCTTACGACAAAACATATAGTGACACATTTGCCTGCTATGGTTCAGGGTGCCTATATAGGAAGCGGTGCCCCTGTGAGCTCATGGTTTAACCTCCCTGCTTTTTTAATAGTATGGATAATAACCATCATTCTCGTAAAGGGTATAAGAGAAAGTGCGGGCTTTAATTCCGCCATGGTTATGTTCAAAGTTGCCATAGTGCTTGTTGTAATAATAGCAGGTTCATTTTTTATAGATACTAAAAACTGGCATCCCTTTATACCTCCTGAATTCGGATTTCCGGGAGTAATGAAAGGCGCTGCCTATGTATTTTTTGCCTATATAGGGTTTGATTCCATATCAACTCATGCAGAAGAAGCAGTCAATCCCAAAAGAGATGTTCCCATAGGTATTGTGGCATCGCTTGCCATATGCACATTACTCTATATACTTGTGGCAGGAGTGCTGACAGGTATGGTGCCATACAAGATGATTGACATTGAAGCTCCCGTGGCAACAGCTTTCTCCGCCCATGGATGGAACAGTATCGTATTTATCGTATCCCTGGGAGCCATTGCCGGTATTACAAGTGTACTTCTCGTCATGATGCTCAGCCAGCCGAGAATATTCCTTGCCATGTCCCGTGACGGCCTCATGCCGAAACATATATTTGCAGTAGTTCATCCAGTATTCAAAACACCTCACAGGGCTACATTACTGATGGGAGTAGTAGTTTCTCTCGGAGCATCCCTTGTTCCTCTAGAGGATCTTGCCTATCTTGTAAATATAGGCACACTCCTTGCATTTGTAATAGTATGTGCATCCGTATGGCTTATGAGACATGTAAGACCGGACCACCCGAGGCCATTCAAATGTCCCTGGGTTCCTGTTGTTCCTTTCCTTGGTATAGCATTTAATCTCGGTATGATGGTATATCTGGGATGGATGACATGGCTCAGGCTTTTTGTATGGCTCTTCATAGGTTTTATTATATATCTTCTTTACGGAAGACATCACAGTGTAATGCATAAACAGAATATGGACAGAACGGCTCCCGAATAAAAGATCTATATCCGGACAGTCACAGAAAAAAATAAAAAAAACATCTCCATGGAGATGTTTTTTTTATTTACAGAAGGAATAGTATATAAATACATCGAATGTATATTTAATAATAACGGCAAATACTCATTATGATTTGTAATCACAGATAAACAATGAAAAAAATTCTTGTAATTGAAGACAGTAAATCATTACAAAAACAGATAAATTCTTTTCTTTCCATTGAAGGTTTTCAGGTATATGAAGCAACCAGCGGTCAGGAAGGGCTTAATCTTGCAGAAAAATACTCTCCTTCACTCATAATATGTGATATTATGATGCCGGGCATAGACGGTTATGAAGTATTAAAAAAACTCAAACACAACAGGGCAACGTCGGCAATCCCATTTATTTTCCTTACAGCAAAATCCTGTAAAGAAGATATAAGATACGGTATGAATATCGGTGCAGATGATTATATCACCAAACCTTTTTCTCTGAAGGATTTTACCGAGACAGTAAACAAAGTTATAGAAAAACATGAAAATATAAAAAAACATTATGACTCCATGTCAAAGGAAATGCTACATCATCTTCTGTCGAGTTCTACTGCGGTAATTTACACATGCAGTTCTTATGATTACAAAAATTTTACTTATATAAGCGATAACATTACGTCTCTTCTGGGCTACACTCCATCTGAATTTATAGCCAATAAATGCTTCTGGCATGAAAAAATCCACAGAGATGACACAGGGAAAGTGCTTTTTCGTCCTTCATCTGTAAAGGGAAACGGCTCTATTTCCGATGAATACCGTATGCTTCATTCAGATGGAACGTACAGATGGATTTATGATAAAAAGAAATTTTTTACAGACAGCAGTGGAAATATAACGGAAACAGTCGGAAGCTGGCTTGATATAACTGAAAGAAAAAAATCGGAAGAGTTTATAAACAAATGGATTGTAATGGAAGAACTGGCTGCAAACATTGCAACAAGATTCATAAATTCTCGTGATATAGAAAAAGATATAAAGCATTCTCTTATGGCTACTTCAAAATTCCTGAATGGAGACAGAGGGTTAATTGCAGTATATTCGGACGATTTCAAAAGAATTTCTCGTATTTACGAATGGTGTAAAGAAAGTAACAGAGACAGTGCAGAAATCTTCAAAGAAATTTCCAGAAAAGTTTTTCCATGGTTAAATGAAAAATTAATGTCCTACAATTTAATTAATATACCGTCACTTTCTTCCATTCCTTCCGAAGGAGAAAAAGAAAAAAAATTTCTCTCCGCTTCAGGAGTAAAATCCTTTCTTATCAACCCTCTTATTTATAATAATATTCCTGTTGGTTTTGTCGGTTTCTTTACAGAAGACCATGAAAAGACATGGGAAGAAATTGACATAAGACTCATTAAAATAACAGGTAATATTTTTGCGAACCTTTTATTTAAAAACAATTTTTCTTCCAGAGAGACAAAAAAGGCAGAGATTTCTTCATTTTACAATATTATCGGCAAAAGTATTCCTATGAGAAAAATTTATAGCCTCATAGAAGATCTTTCCGATACGGAAACAACCGTTCTTATTACAGGTGAGACGGGAACAGGAAAGGAACTTGTAGCGGAAGCACTCCACAACAGAGGACTTCGCAGACACAAACCGCTTATAAAGGTCAACTGTTCCGGTCTTTCGGAAAATCTTCAGGAAAGTGAACTTTTCGGTCACATAAAAGGGGCTTTTACTGGAGCAATAAGAGACAAAATGGGTCTTTTTCAGAAAGCAGAAGGGGGAACTATATTTCTTGATGAAATAGGTGACATATCAATTGAAATGCAGAAGAAACTCCTCAGGGTTATTCAGGAAAAAGAAATCAAACCTGTAGGAAGCGAAAATACCTTCACTGTAGATGTGCGTATAATTGTTGCCACAAACAAGGATCTCAGGGAAAAAGTCCTGAATGGAACTTTCAGAGAAGATCTTTTTTATAGACTTAATATAATAGAAATAAATCTGCCTCCTCTGAGGGAAAGAAAAGATGATATACCTCTTCTTGCCGAATATTTTATAAGGAAATTAAACATGTCTATGAAAAAAAATATTAAAAGTATGTCAAAAGAAGTAGAACATATATTCAGCACTTATTCCTGGCCCGGTAATGTAAGAGAACTTGAAAATGCCATAGAACATGCCTTTATAGTAAATCATGATAACATCATTACACCAGAAGATATTCCTCCTTATTTCCTGAACGTTATGAACAGTGACGAATATTATAACGGTAATAAATCAGAAATAGAATTAATATTCACGACAATGAAAGAAAATAAATGGAACGTGGCAAAAGCAGCAAGAATACTCAATATGAGCAGACCGACTCTTTATAAGAAAATTAAAATGTATAATATTATGGAGACGTAATACGTAATGCGTGATGCGTAATGCGTGATGGGTAAGAAGAAGGCGAAATCTCCTTCATACCGAAAATGTGTAAAAGTGTAAATTTTACAGAGTGTAAAATTTTACACTTTTCTCTGAAAAAAATTGTTGTTTTTCTCATTGCCTGAAAAATTTTTCTGCCTTATAATATATATAGTTTAAAGAATTATAAAAGATTATTACAGTCAGTGGCACAGGAATTGCCTGTATGTAAGATAGTATATAAATAAAATAAAAAGTCCGCTTCAAAAAGCAGGGAATTGCGAAGAGCCATGCTTAAGGGCGGACAGTGTGAAAAAATACATGTTAATATATTTCATCTATATTTTATCCTAAAATCTACTTTATGTAAAGAGTGAAAGGATGCTCATTATGAAAGGGAAGTTTTTATTATTTACAATTATCTTCTGTATTTTATATCTTTCCGGATGCGGAGGTGACGCAACAACAGATGTCTCCATAGATCCGAATCAGATTATTACTGCCCCCACATCAATCCCTGTTCCCACAAGGACTCCCCTCACAGAGCAAGAGATAACGCAGGTAATTCAGCTTCAAAATCAGGTTATTTCTACAGTAGAAGAAGCTATTAATTTTGGCAATACGTCAGCAATGGAAAATCTGGCACAGGAACTTCGAAACACTGCCGGTGTGGAAGATGTGGTTCTTACCGGTGATACTCTTGCCGTAATTTTCGAAAAAGGCGGCATTACGTGCTGGAAAGATGAAGAAATTCTTACCTCGGAACTTCTTCCCGAACTGCCTGATATAGAAAAACCACCTGATGATGCGAAAGGAAAAGATAGTGACCTCTTTGCCCAAAATTCCATTAAAGACAACAAAGTCATCATGATAAATGCTTATTCCGATGTATCATCAAGAAGCAATGATGTAACATGCCTTAATTCGATGGAACAATGGTTTAAAAATACCATGAAATACGCTGTTACCCGTCTTAACGGCTCTTCCATAAATATAGAATCCTTTAAATCACTTAATCTTTATGGAGTAATTATTTTTAACGGAGACGGTGATTTCATAAATTTCAAAAGAAAAGACGGTACAAAGGAATATGTAACACTCCTTCAGACAAGGCAGAATGTTACCTCTATAAAAGATCAGGGTTACTGGGATGACTGGTATAATTACAGACTGGTAAATGTTAATTCCTCCTATTATGTGACAAACAAATTTTTTGATTATTATTATTACGAAAAACCTTTTCCGTCTTCCATATTCTATAACGGAGCTCCCAAAGGGACAAAAAGTACAGACAACCAGTATCCACTCTGTAATTCTCTCTATAACAGAGGAGCCGGCGCTGTCACAGGATGGTCAGAAAAGCAGTCTATTGCAATGACCACTGCTACAGTTTTATTTTACTCAATGATCTTCAATCCTGCCACAATAACCCTGGGGAATGCGGTAAAATCACTTGACTCGAAATATACACAACAGAAGATAAAGAATGTAACATCTTACCTGGGTTATTACCCGTCAGGCGCAGCAGATATTTCGCTTTACATCGATACGGGACATTCCTTTGAGTCGGCCACTTCTGTAACATTACCATATAAAAATGTAAATATATATAACTCCTCATCAGGGAATAATTATTATAAAATAAACATAACATCTCCCTCCATCGTGTCCGGTAAAATTACCTTTAATAATTCAAAGGGAAATTTAGATCTTTATCTCTATGATGCAAATAAAAATGAGGTTCAGGTATCTGCCGGAAACAGTAACGAAGAATCCATCACCGCCACTCTTCAGCCGGGGATCTTTTATATATGCGTAAAAGGTTCACAGGCAAACAGTTATGTAATAAACATCGATGTAACAGTAATGGGCCACAGTTTTGCCAATGCTACAGACATAAATCTCCCGTACGGAGCATCTCACATGACAGAAGGTTCACAGGATAATTATTATAAATTAACCATTACAGAGCCATTATCTATAAGAATTCAGATAAATTCGGAACAGAGCGGACTTTACCTGTATCTTTATGACAGTTCACAGAATCAGTTAAGAAGCGGTGACGGCAAAGATAAAGAGAAGGTAATAACAGAAGAATTACCTGCAGGGACTTATTATATATGTGTAAAGGGACATCCTTCAAAATATAATATAAGTGTATCAAAAGCGTCAAAAATAGGACATACCTTTGAAAGTGCCACAGAAATAACCCCTCCTTACAGTGCGGAACATTCCATAGAAGCCTATGAACTGGATAATTTTTACAAAATAACTCTGAAAACATCTTCTTCTATAGATGCATCAATAGAATTTACCCACAGTGCAGGTGATCTTGATCTTTATCTCTTTGACGGCCAGAAAAAATTGATTGAAAAATCAGAAACAATTCAGAACACTGAATCAGTTGAAGCAAAAGATGAATTTTCCGGTAGAAATCTCGAATCTTCCCTTCTCCCGGCAGGCACTTATTACATAAAGGTTCATGGTTATTTCGGTTCTCTTAACAGTTACACGATCAATGTAAAGGTGCCCGATGTACCGGTTCTTTCGTCTGTTACGGATGAAGACGGAGATAATAAAGACAGTAACAACAGTTATTCTGTAGTAAGATTTACCCTTTCGGGAAATAATTTCCGAAAAAATATCAATTCTGCAAAAGGAAAGGTTACTTTTGTAAGGGTTGATGATAACAGTACAGGTACGGCAGATATTTCTTCATGGTCCGATACGGAGATAAAAGGGTCTGTAGTATTGCCGGGAGGGAAATACTGGGTTCATGTGACCGTAAAGGGATATGTTACAGAAAATGAAGTGTTTTATTTTAAGGGTATAGGAGATGTCGGATTTTAGGACGTGACGCGTGACGCGTGACGGGAACAAAGTAATTGAGTGAGGTGATGGGAATATGAGTGTGGGGTCGTGATGCGTGATGCGTAATGCGTGATGCGTGTAAAACCGTTTAACAATTCTATAATCAAAAAAATCATAGTCAGAGAGGAGAAAGTGTGTGAAAAAATACAGTATTTTATTAACTATTTCTATTTTAGCAATTATTTTAATAGCAGGTTGTGGTGGAGGAGGAGGCTCCACAGGAGTAATTCCCAATAACGGAGCAGTTACCACAATAGACCCGACTGCCACTCCAGGAATACTCGTTGAAGTCCCCGGCAACCCTACTGCAACACCGGGTTCTACAATACCTTCTAATTTACCGACCGGTACCTTTAAAGTGGAAGTTCAATTCCCCGGAGGAGGTTCCGGCCTCAGAGCAAAAGAACTTACAGGTTCAGACCTTCCCTATAATTCCCATACCCTCAGAGTTACAATCACAGGGGAAGCAATCGCCACTTCAATAGTGGGAGAAAGAAATGACCTTGACCCTTCGGGAGCAGGAACTTATACACTTACTGTTTCCAATGTTCCCGTAGGTCTTAATACTGCAACTATCGAAGTCCTTGACCCATCGGGAAACCTTCTCTGTCAGAGAAAACATGGATTCTATATGACCCCCGGAGCAACAGAAGGGCCGGGACTCATCCTGTTAGGTGTTGCCATACAGGGTGATGGATCATATGTCCCTCAGAATATCGATATTCCACAGGGAAGCAGCATTTCTTTCCAGAACCATGATTACACAAATGACAGAACTGCAAGTATGAACAGCGGAGCATTAACTGTAGGTCCCATAGGTCATGCCACTCATATTACCCAGCCTGTTACTGCAGAGGTTTTCCCTGCAGTAAATAACCTCTTTAATACCCAGGGGCAGTTTGATTATGACGGACAGACCGGAAGGGTTCTTGTTTACGGACTTCCCACTCTGACTTCCGTAAGTCCTGATAAGGATTCTGCAAATGGAACTTCTTCTGTGAGTTTCACACTTACAGGTACTAATTTCGGAACTTCCCAGGCTTCTGTAAACGGTGCAGTGAGATTCATTCAGGTTAATGAGAATGATCCCAATAATCCCTGGGGAACTGTTTATAATCCGTCTTCTTTTACTTCATGGGGTAACACTTCTATAGCAGGTACAATAAATCTTCCTGCAGGGAAATATCGCATAGAAGTAAGTGTAAGAGGAGAGAATACTACAGAGACAGTATTTTTCTATAAAGGAACCGGAAATTATCAGGTTATTGTGGGAGATGACCCAAATTTTCCACCTCCAACACTTTTTACTTACTGGACTAAAAAGAGCAGTGGTACACATGATGATCTTATATCTGTTAGATTTGCCGATGTAAATAACGGATGGGTTACAGGGAAAAATGGTACAGTCCTTAAAACCATAGACGGTGGTAATACATGGAAACCTGTAAACATGGGGACAACCGACGGACTTGCTGTCTGTTATGCAAAAGGGAATGATGTAATTATAAACAAAACAAACGGACAGACCATATATAAAAGCGATGACGGGGGGACAAACTGGACAACCATAACTACCGGAATATCAACGGTATCCAGGGGAATTGGATTTACTTTTGGAGATGTAAATAACGGATGGTTCCTGAGAGATTTTATATATCTCGGCAAAACAACAAATGGAGGAGCAAGCTGGTCTTCTTTCAGTACCGGTTATAGTTATCGCTATAGTATATATGCATATGATAGTTCAAACTGCTGGCTTATGTGTGATAGCGGTGTTTATTCAACAACTGATGGAAGTACATGGAATCAAAAACTTTCATCCAACTATACCTGTGGATGGTTTACAAGTGCTACAGAAGGTTTTGTAGCAGGATGGAATAAAAAATTACATTATACAAATAATGGAGGAACTAACTGGCAGACAGTAAATAATACGCTTGACAGTTCTGACGCTATTTTCGGTCTTATGTCACTGGATGGAAATTATCTGTGGATTCAAGATTCTGGCAGTCATATTCACAGGAGTGCCGATAGAGGAACTACATGGACCCATATAGGTACAGGTTTTACTTCATGGTATCTTATCGACAGTACTCATGGATGGGCTGTATGGAATGACGGTTGTATATATAAATACCAGCCATAATTATTAATTTAAGACAGGTGAGAAGAAAATAGTTCTCTCACCTGTCTTTTCCCTGTATTTTAAAAGGGGATTTCTTATGAAAAAATATCTCATTTTATCAATACTTCTATACTTTTGCAGAATTTTGAAAAACCGTTGTCCCATAACGGCATCCCTCGCGGATGCCCTGCAAGGTAGAATAAGGCTTTGTTTAAAAAGTGCAAAAGTATAGAATACTTCTCATATCAATATTAATATCAGGCTGTGGAGGAGAAGGTGACAGCAGTGGTGCAATTACGAACAATATATCTGTACAGTCGACTCCCACACCTGCTCCTGGAACTCTCGTACAGGTTCCAGATAATCAAACAAATCCCTCATTACCTTCATATCTTCCGGGCGGAACCTTCAATATGACAGTTCAATTCCCCGGCTCTAACTCAGGAGCGAAACACAGAGAAATTTCATCTTCAGCTCTCCCCTATAATTCACATTCCCTCAGGGTAACAATTACAGGTAAAGCAATCATAACACCTCTTCTTCATCTTCTATTTGTCTCTGTATTTTAATAGCTTCTTCAATAATAGCTTTCGCTTCTTCTATAGAAGAAGAGGTAAATAATTTCTCTGTAATTTCATCTAAAATATAAATATTAGTAATACTGTTTAACTTCTTCTGTAATTTTAAAGACTCAGGACTGAATCTGGTTTTTAAAAATTTGCTTATTAACTCAAGCTTACCTTCAAGCTTACCTTTAAGCTTACCTTTAAGCTCACCTTCAAGCTTACCTTCTTTAATCCATTCCTGAACTATATCCCATTCTTTCAGCATTTTTATCTCCTCCCTGAAAAATTCATATAAATATTCTCTCGTAAATCTTCTGGAAGCTACAGTAATAGCAACTGAGAATAAATCTGCCCGTTCTTTCTCATCTTTCACCCTGTTTATCAATTCCTTCTCTTTTTCCAGAGTCTTCTCAGAAGGTTTTTTCTCCAGTAAAACCAGTAAAGGAGCAAGGCCTGTTAACTTTCCGCTCTCTATATCCTCTCTATAATCCCATAGTTTTATTGCCTTGAAGCTAAAACTATTCTGTAAATAATCTCTTACTTTCACTCTGTATTCATACGGGAATGTATCATAATTACCTTTTTCCGGATAAATTACTACTGAACATACTGGTATAGCCAATTTTTCAGTAAAAAGAGCATTATAAAGAAACACTCTCCGGAGAAACTCTCTTTCTGGAATAAGCTGAAAGTCAATATGAAGAGCCAGTTTCTCCAGACCCTTCTGTAAAATATATATTGAATCCCCTCTTTTTTCCGGTATATTTAATACAGGATCTTCTATCACATTCAGACTGTAGTCACAGTTATAGCTGAAAATTAAATCAAGAAAACTTTCAGGGTATTTTCTTGCAAGTATTTTCATTCCCTGATCTACAGGATCTTCTTTCGCCAATTCAATCACTCCTTAATAAGAGTGTAACAGAAAAAGCCATAAGAATCAATAAGATTACCTGCTTTTTACCTGTCATTTTTAAACGTATCCGGTGAAACCGTGAAACTGTAAACATGTAAAATTTACTATACTTTCGCAGATTTCAGAAAAAGCCTTAAATTTATTAGCTTCTATGTTTCAACCTGAAATCAATAAAATCAAAGGTTTTATAAAAAAGTGCAAAAGTATAGCATATGTTATAATGATTACTGGAGCGAGCAAACAGGAAGGGAGAGATGTTATGACGGTTCATATTATACGATTAGTCCAAATTTTGATCCACTTGTTCCCACATCCAGTTCTTTTCATGTTACACGCGGTGGCGGTTTTGCCCATCTGCCAGATTGTTGTAGATCTGCTTACCATAACGGCTATGCTGCACCATCTTACCGCAGCAGTAACTTTGGCTTCCGTATCGTCAGAACAAAATAGTCTGAATCACGGATGACACGGATTAAAGGATTTCACTGATTAAGGAGAATCCGTGAAATCCAGTAATCTGTGTCAATCTGTGATTCAGGTTTATAATCCTGTAATCCCTGTCAGAAATCACATTCACTGATTATATTGTTTTATCCTGCTATATATGCTACTATCTAATTGAAAGAAGGTATTTTTATGGAGAAGCTTTTAGAAACAAAAAACAGTAAAACTCTTGATATTATATCAGAGTTGAAAGTATCCCTTAAATCTATTTTCGGTGATAAACTGAGACAGATTATTCTCTTTGGCTCCTATGCCAGGCAGGAACAGGATGAAGGTTCTGATATGGATATTATGGTTCTCCTGGATATGGAGGAAAAAGAAATACAGAAATATCGCGATAAAATACTGGATATTATAGTAGAGCTTACAACTTCTTACGGATGTGTTATATCAATTATTGAAAATAATTACACATATTTTTATGACTGGGTAGATTATATGCCTTTCTTTACCAGTGTACGTAATGAAGGAATTAATATATATGGATGATAAAATTATTGCTCTGGCAGATTACAGACTTCAAAAAGCTAAAGAAGATATGGAAACAGCCAGAGTAAATATGAAACATAGTAAATTCTCTCAATCTATTAACAGATCTTATTATGCTATATTTCATGCAGTAAGGGCATTATTAGCCTTAAGACAGCTCAATAATGCAGAAAAATTCATCTCTATGATTGAAGTCTATATTCAACATCTGACATAATATGCCGGTGAAGAAGAGATAAGCAAACTGTAAAAGTGTAAAATTTACAGAGTGTAAAAATTTACACTTTTCTCTCACAAAAAATCATTTTCCCGGAAGTCTTATAAAAAATTTTCTGCCTTATACCACAGAGCTTCGTGTGAGTAAAACAGAATATTTTTTCTTGCCGGTATAAAAATTGCCTGTATATAATGATATAAA
>JAKPQU010000129.1 GCA_029555925.1 Bacillota bacterium | reverse complement strand
TATAACCAAGCGTTTCAACATAAGCCTTATCATCGAAATATACACAAAAGCTTCACTACTTGATGGTAAATATTCATAATCTTTACTCATTCGTCTGTTCTTGCCAATCCATGCCAGTGTTCTCTCAACTACCCATCTCCTTACTAAATATGCCATAATTTCCCTGATAAATCTAGCTAAAACATACTTTCATGAAAAAAATGGCGTCAAATGGCTTTTCAGACACCCTCTAGTCGTGACGGGAAAAAATGATTTATTGTATACTCAGGTTTGTAATTATAGTTAGTTTCATAACTATCCATAAATAATGACCTCGTAATGCGTAAAGCGTAATGCGTGATGCGCAGGGATTAAACCCGTCACGCTTCACGACGACTTAAATTCTAATAAGTTATGAAATACACTATAAACATTTGACAGAAAACTGTTAATAGAATATCATTAGATAATAATAAAATCAAGATATACTTTGATGTAATTCGCAGATAATTTATATGAGAATCGTGAAGGCTGAAGAGTGAAGGGTGAAGAGAGGAATAGGTTCTCATTATTCGTTGTGACCACCAGGTCATGGCAGTTAGTGATGTATAGTCACAGATGAGAATTCAGGTTTGAACCCACGCGTCATGCGTTACGCGTCAAGACTATTTGAGATATATCTCAAGACATGTTATAATAAACATCAAAAATAGAAAGGGGAGTATCTATTGATAGACATAAAAGTTGTTGATAAATATCTGGAAGACCTTGGAAATCCTGATCCTAAGTACTGGCCTGCGGCAAGATATGAACTCGTAAAACTCGGCCCTGAAGTTACAGAGTTTTTGATTAAATTTTTAAAACATAAAAGTCCTGTTCTGAGAGGCAGAGTGGCAAGAATACTAGGAGAAATAGGAGATAAAGAAACTGTGCCATTTCTTATTGACCTGCTCAGGACAGATAAAGACAGTTATGTCTGCAGCAGTGCAGCCAGTGCTCTCGGAGAAATAAAAGACAACAGAGCCATTGATATTTTAATTGAAAAACTTTCCGTAAAAGAACCGAAGGTAAGGAAAGAAGCTGCCAGAGCACTTGGAGCACTGGAGGATCCTGTTGCGCTGGAACCTTTGATGAAATATTATGAAAAAAGTTCGGGAGAAGAAAAAATCTGGGCTATATACGCCCTGATCAAACTCGGTAAATCGGAACTTGTATATCTTCTGGAAGATAATTTAAAAGAAGAGGTTTTACTTGCGGCTATTACTGTGGCAGGACATCTGAATTTAGTGGAAACTGTACCTCTGTTACTGGAATTACTCGGTATATCTAAAGATGTTAAATTCAGAATAGAAATCATTAAATCACTTGCCCGTACCGGTAACCCTGAAGCAAAGGAAAAGCTTGAACAATACTATGAAAAATGCATGGGAGAGGAAAGAATTTGGGTAATCTATGCACTCTGTAAACTGGGCAACAGGGATAAGGCAGGCGTTATTATGGATGTTCTGGAAAGGGATGTACGTAAAGCTTCTGCCATCGCTCTCGGTGAAACAGGACATAAAGATAGCTGCAACGTGTTATTGAAAGCTCTTAAAAGTGACGAAGGAGAATTACGGTACAGAGCAGTTCAGGCTTTACAGAAACTCGGTGATATTAAAATACTTGACCATCTTGAACAGGCTCTTTCTGTTGAAAGTGAAACTTACATAAAACTTGCCATAGAAGAGGCCATAAGCTGTTTAAAGAAAGGAGAAGCTTGAGATGAATACAGAAGATAATAACATGGATATGGATAATTTAGATGAGGAAATTTCAAGAAATACGTCTGAACTTATTAACCTTGGTGAGAGGATTATCAGTTATAAGCCAAAAGGAGTGAGGCATGAAGCCATTGAAATCATACAGGGCCTTGCAGCAAAACTGAAACAGAATATGGAATATTCTAAAGGTCTGGAAAAAGACCTTGCAAAAGCCAGGGATGATGCAGAAAAATTTAAAAAACAGAATAAGACTCTCGAAGAAAAGAATAAATCCCTTGAAGGAGAATTGAACAATAAAACAAAGGAACTGAACGATTATATAGGTAATCTTGAGAAAAACAAAGGAAATCTTGAGGGAAATCTTTCTTCTATAAAGTCAGACCTTTCGGAAGCAATGCAAAAAATAAACTCTCTGGAAGAAGAGAATAAATCTTTACATGAAGAAAATTCTTCTCAGAAAGACATGATAGCAGGTCTGGAGAAAAAACTTCTGGAAGAACTTGATAAGGAAAATACCAAAAGAGAACATGCCGAAAAGAGGTTTGAAGCAAAGGTTCTTGAATTGAGAACTTATATAAAATATTTAAATGAAGAAATAGAAGAACTGACTGAAGCAAATAAACTGCTCAGTACGGAACTTTCCACCTACGTCCGGGAAGTGGAAGCAAATGAGAAGAGCTGGAGCGCCATTCAGGAGACCCTCAAGGCAAGTCTGAATGAATAAATAGTGAGTGGTGAGCAGACATAGTACTGCTCACCACTCAATTTCTCCTCACCGGTTAATTGACATTAAATTTCGCTCCAGTAGATGCACCGGAAGTTGACATTACTTGATGCACTGAAATCCAGAAGTTTAAGATATTTCGGAGAAGATATTATGGATACATGTCCCTGTCCTATAGTAATGTTAATATTCCCTGCTTCCTTCCTATCAGGATTGCTTGTACTGGGAATGGGATTGTTGGGATCTACAGCCACAAGACCTCCTGTGAAAGTAAAATTAGGAGGGAGTTTGTCTGCAGCAGTCGATGGTGTCGGAGTCGGGTCGCTACTTCCACTACCTGAACCGGAACCGGAAAGTCCGGCATATATATCAAGGTATGAGGCCATTTTTGAACCTGCTGGATAGTTTTTTATATACGTGCCGCTGTAACTTCCACCTTCGTCAACATAAGTACTCTCACTCCCCTGGGTCTGGGCCTTGATATAATATGAATGTGACCCTGTGCCATAGTCTTGGTACAAGAGCGTCAGTGTATAGTCGCCATTAGCAGATCTTGTAAGGGTACCAGAGTCATTACTATTAATACTTATTGTTAATTGAAGGTTATTTTCAGTTTTATCAAAGCCGCCGGACCCTATCGAATATTCGACAGTGTCTGAACCTCCCGAATTATCCTCCCAGTCGCCGGGCCACGGAGTTGCTGATACATTATTGGCAGGATTTATCTCACTGTTCGGGTCCATGGTTTTGATATTTATATTTCCATGACTGTATACAAGACCTGTAATACTTTGATCTAAAGCTTTTTTCTTGCTTGAAGGCAGTTCCAGGGAAACATCACCTTTACTGAGAATAGCCACACCCGTATCGTCAGAAGCCACTATATTGGTTTCTCCTATAAGGGCAGTTTTCCCTGATACATAACATGAACCGCTTCCCTGTATCGGGCCTGCAATCTTCAGATTTCCCTGGTCTACATATAATGACGGTGCATTGCCGTTTTTATCTTTTTCCAGATATATGCCTGCATCTTTTGATTTATCGTTTAATTCGAATTTTACATCACCGGTAAAAGCAAGGTCTTCTTTTATATAAAGTTTACCCTTTTTAACCTCGCAGGAAGCAGGCAGAGTGGACGGCCCTTTTACATCATCTTTATTAATTACATATGTTCCTCCTGTCAGTTTATTGGATACCTTTGCCTTCCCGTTAGTGATAATTTTGTTGAGCTCCAGAGGTGTTACATTTTTGCCGGGTGTAAACGATTGTGTGGTTGAGTCTGTATCAAGATTTTCAATCTTAACCTCACCCTGTGCACTGGCTTTGCCGCCATGTAATAACACTTTAGATTTCTTTGTATCTATGGCACAGTCTGCTCCTGTTTTGACACTGTTTGAATGAATGTTCCCTGCAATACCGGGATTTTCTTTTGTAGCTTCTGTTTTTATATCTGCCGTATTGGCGTCTACTGTAGTCTGGCCGCTTGAGAAAGAACCGGGATAATATATATCTCTCTGCAGTATGGCTCTGATATGTTTTACCGCTTTGGTATCCTTCTCATTTCCTGCATAGGCTGTGATAACAAGATCAACCGAATGTCCCGGAACGCCTTTACCGCCCCATCCGGGAAGAACATTTGGATCTGTGGCATCATTTTTTAAATTATTTACGGAATAATATGGCTTCGTTCTATCAAAGGTTATTTCGAATCTGCCCGGTACGCCTTTCATCTTATAAACAACCGGAACATTTGGTTCCCATGCCGGATTTTCTTTAAGGTTATATATTGCATAGGCTACCCCTGCTTCTGCTATTTTAAGGGCTGACACCTTGTTTTCTGACATATTTGTAAAGCCGAGATTGTAATAATTAAGGACAAGGAGGGAACTGGCGACCATCAGCAGAACTACTGTCACCATGAGTACGGATATAATTACTATACCTTTACTTGAAGATTTTTTCATAAATAACCACCATTCCTTTCTTTTTATTCTTCTGTATTATTTAACATTACAGTATTTTTTATTATTATTCTTTCTTTACCTGCAGTGTCAGAAAAATCTTTTGTAAAAGCCAGTCTGTCTTCGAGCATAGATTTTACTATGATAATATCTATGTCAACTCCATTTGCATGGTCAGAATTTTGTTTTATATCCATTTCATATATATGTCTGGATAATACTTTTGGTTTTCCTATATATTCCTCTCCTGCCGTTTTTACGTCAATATCATTAAAATATATTTCAAAATTCGTTAATTTCTTGTTGACAAATGGTGCATGTTTCAGTATTTTTCTTATAAGTTTTTTCCCTAACCTGGGATTATTCGGGTCAAGGGTGCCGGGAATAGTACTCGGATCAGTCAGATCCATAGAAAATTCTTTACCTTTTTTACTCCTGGGAAAGGTATAGTATAGAATATAGGCCTGCCATTTCGGCTTCCCCGTTGTATGATCATATTCACTGACACCGAACTCATTTATATCACTCTGCAATATGGCATATTCATAACCTTTCCCGCCCATTATCAGAGTAGATTGGTCTGTATTGCGAAAATCCTTTACGAGAAACATATTGCATATAGATGCTTCCTGTTGTGTTTCAGTTTTATTCTGTACCAGATTCCAGGATTTCAATCCTGTACTGAAAATAGCCGTAAGAGCAAGTAAAAATATAGAGAATATTACTACTGTTAACATTAATTCCAATACAGAATGACCTCTCATGATAAACCTCTAATTGTCACCTGCCACACACCAGGAGTAACAGGTGAGTATTAATTTTGATGTCACTGGCTTTTTAATGTTTCCAGTGTTGTGCTTGTAATCCCTTCTGAACCTGCTCCCTGACTTGTTACTGTAACAATGATACTTTTCAGTTTACCATTGGTACCGGCAACCTCATTTACTGTTATTTTATAAACATAGACAGTCCCGCTATTACCCCCTCCGGGTATTTCAGACGGATAGGGAGTGGGAGGAAAATTACCGGTCGGCGGATCTGTTGCCCCATTGAAAGTGCCTGTCTTTATATCACCGTAATCCATTAACATAATTCTGTTCAGCATTCTCTCTGCAAGGACTATGTTTGTAACTTTTTTCCCTGATTTTTTTGCTGCAGAAAGACCGCCTATAAATACAGAGGTAATTGTAACTATAATAATACCGAGTAGAAAAATACCCAGTACTACTTCTGCTAGAGTAAAAGCTTTTTTTCTCAATTTTGGCCTCTTTTCAGGAAAAATCAGATATTATAAAAATTAAACCATCTTATTTGTAAAAACTATAACATAAAAATTAAGCTAAAGTCAACTAATTTTTGATTACGTTTAAAAATGGCAGATGGTTTTATATATAACGGAAAAAGAAAATTATTATAGAATATTCATAGTGAATAGTGAATGGTGAAAAGTGAGATGGAACTGTAATAAAAAAACTTAATCAAAAAAATAGCAAAAAATTACTATAACCCCCTTATATTTTTATGAAAATTGTTTATAATAGAAAGAGGGGGGACTTACCTTTCACCCGTTATGAGAAAGAGGAGGTGTGTAGCTATGAAAATCCCGAAACCGCCGCCGATTGAAGAACCTGATTTCCCTGTATATGCTTTTTAATATAGAGAATTCCCTTGTCGAATAGACCAATCATACTTCTACTATATCACCGATGACTTCACCGCTGATGGCTCTTTTTTGCTGTGGTATAAGATAATCATTTATATCTGTCTGTTCTTTTATTGCTCTTTCAAGATGCATATCCAGAATTTTTCTTACAGATATTCCTGCTTCATTGCAGTAAACCAGATCTGCGTAATATTTGGCCAGGCTGACAACTCTGAGCCATTTATAGCAACTATCATAATAGACCTGTGAACGGGGAATTGAATCTGTTATGAGTACTCTGAGACCTGACCGGTAGAGTTTTTCTTCTGTCAGGATTTTGCTGTTTGCATCTATATTAAAAAGACCATGTGTTGCGCAGGCATAAACCTGTATGGCTCCGTTGTCTTCGAGGAGTTTTGCTCCGTTTACAATGGAGCCTCCTGTACAGATCATATCATCTATCATAATGGCAATCTTACCGTCTACGTCTCCGAGAAGTGCTTTGGATACAGCTTCTTTCCCTTTTTCCCGTTTTTTATATATTACTGCCACATCTGCACCGAGGCAGTTAGCAAGTTTTTCTGCCCTTGTTGTTCCGCCTGCATCAGGCGATACTACTACTACTTTTTTTTCTTTTAATTCTTCTGCCAGTTTCACCTTGTAATAGAGTACAAAGAGAGGGAATGCGGCAATTTTATCTACAGGCAGATCCGTAAAACCTTCGCAGGCATTATTATGCATGTCTGATGTGGCGAAACCTTTCAATACTCTGCCCCCTGAAGCTTCCAACTGGGAAAAAAGATTTTTTGCAGATATGGGCTCACGATCTCCTGCCTTTTTATCCTGTCTCAGATATGGTATAAAAGGCATATAGAGACTTACACTGTCTACTCTGGAGCGTTTAAGCGTATCTAATAGAAGTCCCACTTCCGCTATCTCTTCATGAATATTTATATACTGATTGTCATTATTTCCCCTTGAACCCTGGCGAAACTGACAGAAAAGATGTACGTTGTGTCTTCTTACACAGGATTTTAATTGAATGGAAATCTCTCCGCTTGAAAAATTCGTAACTTCAAGTTCACCTGAAGAAATACCTTTTTCCTGAAGTATGGCACCTGAACCGTTTACTTTACCTTCTTTTTCCCTGATTAACCTTTGAAATTTTTCATATCTCTCGATTACTCTTTCTGAAAATGTTCTGGCATATCTGGAATGTAAGATTACTCCCACTTAAAGTCACCTCTTTAAACAGTGATCAGTGATCAGTTATCAGTGACCAGTGATCGGTTTTATGGAATTTAGTATAATTAATGTATATATAAATTCTGTAAGAAATCCAACTTTTTTAGATTTCCTCAGTGAAGATTGTAAAATGTTTGTTAAATTTTTATGGATGCAAATCTGTCTTTCCCTTCCGTATGGCCTATTATATTTAACATTTCCCACAGCAGGAATACAAGGTCAAGACCGAATTTCTGTCCTGTGAGTGCTTCAATGCCAAGTTCTCCTGATATTATGAGAGGTAAGAAGGTATGTTTTTTCTCAAGGGCAGATGCTCTTCTGAGAGT
The DNA here is from genome assembly GCA_029555925.1 of Bacillota bacterium. The sequence goes on along the minus strand of JAKPQU010000129.1, from coordinate 3,618 downwards.
GTTTTCACAGTATCTGTAAATACAGTAAATAATATGTTCTGTCATTTCCGATATGGATATTTCATCACCTTTTTTTATCCAGTTAGAAGGACTGTTATTTTTCAGATATGCTATGGTCTGGATATTGAAAAACTTGTTTGCCTTTTCGGCAAATCTCATCTCCAGATCGCTTCTGTACTCGCTTCTGAGCTTCTGCACAGTCTCCTCATCTATCCTTGCCTGTATCTTTGCCACTTCTTTAAGAGGTTCGCCTTTCAATTCTTCCTGTCTGAGTGTGCCTCTGTATTTATGAAATAATGTACTCTTATCAAATCTGTCTATAACAGTCGAATCTTTAATACCTTCAAATAGATACTGCGTTTCTATCTGATCATATGTTGATGACATTAATATCCAGAGAGGCAATACATTACTGTAACCCTTTAATAAATCAGTCCTCATAATTGAAAAAGAAGGATTCTTTTGAGATTTATACCCGGTAACCCTTACCTCTCTCTCTTCTGTTTCTATAGAATTATAAAATATATGGCTGTTATGCCTTATATTTAACTCCTCTGAACCCTTTTCTAAAAGTCTTGCAAAGAGGAGTTTTGTTCCTGTTTCTGCTATGGTGCTGAGATCTTTATACTCTTCACTCACATCTCCCTTTTGTATTCTGTCCGTCCTTTTATAAATTCTCTTTCCGTACTGGAAGAATGTTTTACTGAACTGCAGATCTTTCTTTTTTGAAAAACTTTCAATATACTCTTCCTCGCCTGTCTGTATTCTTTCTTCTCCTGAAAAATCGTAACTTTTTCTGATTACTGCGTATTCTCTTTCACCTGTTCCTTCTCTGGTTCTGTAAGCAGTCTGTTCCTCCTCTTCACCTGTGAGGTTCCCGGATTTATCATATATCTTATTTTTTCTTGTACAGACAGGATTTTTCTCTTCGTCAATGGCAAAGGAATATTCCTGTTCTATAAGTTCAAGTAAAGAACCTTCATCCCATATAGAATCATGAGCTGAAATCTCCTGTTTTATTTTTGCAGTACTTATTCTGCCTTCTCTCAGGTTTCTGGCAATTACTTCTATGGCTTCTCTTTCTGTGAGGTTTAATTCTGTCAGTTCTTTCGTTTCTCTGTCAGAGAAAAAAGAAAGATTTTTTATCTTTTGTTCCTTATCATGTAAGGTTTCTCTGAGTTCAATTCCTCCGTCTTCAAATTCTGTGAGAAATGTTTCCCTGGTGATTTTTCCGCCGGATTTCTCTATTTCACAGGTCATGAAATCACCGTCAGGAGTTTTTAAAGTACCTCTGTGTTTTTCATCTCTTCCTTTTGTTTCTATCGTATAAGTACTTTCATTTCCTGTTTTATTATTTTTTATATAAAGAGTTTCTTTTTTCTCCGTAAGATTTTCCTTTATAAGTTCTGCACGGCCTTCAAATTCTCCGTTAATACCTCTGGAGGTTATTTCTACCGTATTTTCTGTTTCTTTTCCTTCTGCTTTATAGGCTGTTTTATCCTGGTTTACTCCTTCCCATTTTGTAACGGGTGTGCCGTCTGATGAGAGATCTTTGTAACAGTTTTTTATGGTATGTCCTTTCTGTGTGGTTTCATATTTCTCAGAGGCTTTCCCTGTAAAACTTGCCACTGCCGCAAAAGTAAATTCATCGTCTTTTGCTTTCGGTATGTCTTTTGGTACAAGTGAGGTTTCCTCTCTTATGTCAGGTAATTTCTGCTTTACCGTCATTTCTCCCTTACTTACCGGAACAGCACTCAGATTTTCTCTGTCTCTGCCGAAGAGGGAAGAAATTTCTGCTGTCAGGATTTTTATATCAGGTTTTGAATGAGCCTCTCCTGTAATATCTGTTTTAACGCTTAATCCCGGTATTTTACTTAAATTAAACATGTTTTTTGGTTAACTCTTTTCGTGCTTTAAGGAATAAATTATTTCCTTCCGAAGAAAGCTGTCCTGCCAGAGTGAGATGTATATGAGAATCATCGCGAAGATAAAATCTAAGTTCACTCAGAGATTGCAAAAACACATTAAAACCTCTGTCTATAAGAGATTTTATTTTTTCCTCCGAAGGGTCTTTCAGGTTATATAATCGATTCAGTGATTTCTTTTTTCTTTCTATATAAGTTTCTATTTCCTTGAGATAAGTCTGCCTTTTTTCAAAAGGTATGAGCTTTTGTTCCAGAGCGGGAATAAGCCGGGAAAACTGTATGTATAATGCAGAATCACTTTCCTGAGAAAGTCCTTGTTTTTCGTTCGAAGAAGATGAAAATATATCCTCTTCTTTAAATTTGATCTCTTCTCCCCTTACAACTATATCCTCTCCGGGAAGTACGGGAGGTGTGTAGTGTCTTTCCCATTTATCAACTTTATTTTTTTCTTTAACCTCTTCTCTGTCTTTTTCCTGAAAACTATCCAGACCGTCAGCATGTGAAATCAGTAGAGCAGCACTCTGGAAATTATCGAGGCCGTCTCTTTTTACCTCTTTATTTTCTTTCTTTTCTGCCTCAAAAACATCACTCCCATCACTTTTCCCGTCTTCCACTTCACTTTTCATCATCCTGTTTTTCATAAGACTCCAGGCACCGCTTGTGGAAGACGTGAACGTTTTAGGAGTGTTTAAAGCCTGTATAAAAGAAATACCGGCAGTTTTTTTCTGTTCTTTACTTTCATTACTCATAGCCATGTCATTTTTCTGAAATGTTTTCTTTCTATATAAGAAGCCAGATAACCTGCTCCACTACCAAGACCTATATTTATATACCAGCTTCCGCCAACAAAAAATAGCATAATAAAACCTACTATTGCTCCAATACCGGCTGCATTCTGGTAAAAACAGAGTGAACTGGTTGCTCCTGCAATTGCTCCTATAATAATGCCTGCAATTAACCAGTAAATAAATACAATTATAAAGAGGCCAATACCAACTAATGCAGAGCTACTGAAAAGAGAACCAATTGCGGCGGATAAAATTCCTGCCACTAAAGCAATAATTGCTCCTGATATAACACCGCTTCTCAACCCCTGTACTATGTTCGAGCTTCTATCCAGATTTATGATTTCTGCGCCGCATTTTTTACATTTTTTTTCTTCCGGCGGATTATGGTTACCACAGCAATGGCAATAACCTAATTCCATTAAATTCACCTCCCTTTATTTATATAATCGTGACGGGTGGGTAGTGATGCGTAATGCGTATTTCATCTCAGGGTGTTTTATTAAACGCCCTGCTCACCCTTCACCTATATAACACTTTCGCCAGAAAATGAAACTTTCCTTCAACAGAAAGTTCTTTCTTTATTTAATTATTGTGAATAATTTTTAAGATAAAAAGAAAGGAATGTTCTTGCAATCAGAGAAATATTCTTTATGCCATACAGATTATGACGGCCATAACTGTTTCGGTCACAAATAAGTACCGTAACAGATAAAAGGGTTACTGATTTACCCGGTGCGGTACTAAGTACCGTAACAGGTAAAATGGTATCCGTAAAAAGCTTCTGCCTGGCGGGCTCTGGAGAAGAAAAATTAGTTTTTTATTATAGAATTAAAAATTAAATAAGGGCTAATTTATTGTCTGTAAAACAAATTAAATAAGGCAAATTATTTTTCTTCGTAAGAGCC
>JAKPQU010000088.1 GCA_029555925.1 Bacillota bacterium | reverse complement strand
CTTATGGTAGCCCTGCATGGATAGAATACTGGGAAGAGCAGACAAGAAGAATTGTATTTGGTTATGAATCTGGTGGTGCTAAAATTACAGGTGATCATTATTTTTATTTGAACTTCTGTCCCATTTTAAAGACTGATAGTGATATATCAGATACAAGTAAAAAAGGAAAGAAAAAAATAGACTTTCCTGATTTCTGGGATGGAGATTTTGAGTTTTTCTGGTCAAGAGCTATTGCAAGAGATGGAATAGCAGAGTTATTAATAGATAATCTGGATTCATTTTATAAACTGTCTCAGGAAGAACAGTTAAAAAGAAAAATGATTCTACTGGATTCTCTCCACATGTATAATAAAATCTCAAAAGACAGTTTGGATGGGGGTCTTAACATGATTATAGGAAAATCAAGACGTAAGGGATATTCTTATAAGAATGCTGCAATAGGTGTAAAAAATTATATTACTGTACCTGAATCATTAACTATTTATGGTGCTTATGAAAAGAAGTTCCTTTATCCAAAAGGAACTTTTACAATGTGTACCAAGTTTATAAACTTCCTTAATGATAATACTTCATGGGTAATGCCAACTGATTATATTAACAGAACTGACCATATTAAGGCAAGCTACACTGAATATAAATCTGGTGTAGAATTGGAGAAAGGTTTCAAGTCAGAAATAATGGCACTTACATTTAAGGATAATCCTGATGCAGCTCGTGGTAAAGATGCTATAGATATATTCTTTGAAGAAGCTGGTGCTTTTGGTACTCCTGGTTTATTACTTGATAGTTATGCTGCAAGTGAAGATTGTGTAAAGGATGGGGAAATAAAAACAGGTATGATAACTATATTTGGTACTTCTGGGGATATGGAAAGTGGAACTTTTGACTATGCTCACATGTATTTTCATCCTGAAAAGTATGACTTATTAGCTTTTGAAGATGTATGGGAGGAAGAGAATAATGGTCAGAAAATAGGATTCTTTCATCCAGTACATCTTAACATGAAAGGTTTTATAGATGAACAGGGAAATTCTCTTGTAGAAGAAGCCAAAGAAGCTGTACTTCAAGGAAGAAAAAATCTTATAGAAAAGGGAGCTACTTCTACAGACATGCAGAGAAAATCTCAGGAAAAACCTTT
>JAKPQU010000553.1 GCA_029555925.1 Bacillota bacterium | reverse complement strand
AGATTATGAATATTTACCATCAAGTAGTGAAGCTTTTGTGTATATTTCGATGATAAGGCTTATGTTGAAACGCTTGGTTATACAAATGGCGTAATTAGGCTTTTCAGACACCCTCTAATCTTGTAGAAGAATTCTCTATTCCCTTTTGAGTAATTGTTTTTTCTGTTTCCGTTATATACATATTTCGTGTTTCGCCAGAAGAAAGCCAATTGAATTCACCATTCCAATAATCTTCTACCGTAGTAGTAGGAGTACCACCGCTAAAAATAGCCTCTGATATTTCGCCTAAACTGAATTCTTTCCACTCATCATAAAAACTCAAATCTAATACCCCTTTACTTTTTAATCTTCTTCCTTATCTCCAGAAATTATGTATCCCTTACAGACTTATTCCATTTCCTCCAGTTCTTTCTCAATTTCCTCAATACTGGGCAGACTTGGTTTTAAATCTTCAGGAAGAGAACGAGTAATCTGTGTTTCCCATTCGGCTATGCCCATAGGTTTATTGTAACCTCTCAGTGCATATTCAGCTACAAGCCTGTTCTTCTCTTTTACCAGAAGAAGTCCTATTGACGGTTTATCATCAGGATGCCTCATTACATCATCAACAACATTTAAATACATTCCCAACTGGCTGATATGACCAGGTTCAAGTTTCCCGGCCTTTAGCTCAATAACCACGTAACACCTGAGCTTCAGATGATAAAAAAGCAGATCCAGATAAAAATCACTGTCTCCGAGTTCAAGATGGACCTGTCTGCCTACAAAGGCAAATCCGGCTCCAAGTTCAAGTAAAAACTTCTGTATATGATTGATTAATTGCTGTTCCAGTTCTGTTTCTCTGCGAAAATCACCTGTACCGAGAAAATCAAAAACATAGGGGTCTTTAAAGATTTGCACTGCCATATCAGAATCGGCGGGAGGCATTGTAGCCGGGAAGTTAGTAACGGCCTTACCGGTTCGCTCATGTAAACGGGACTCTATCTGAACTATTAAAACAGGCTGAGACCATCCGAATTCAAGTGTTCTTTCTGCATACCAGAGGCGTTCCTCTGATGATTTAAGTTTATCCAGCAGAGCAATATTACTGCGCCAGGGAATTTGTGCAACGACCCGTTGCACAATTGACCTGTCAGACCATGCACCGGCAAAAGAACGCATATATTTCAAATTACGGGGAGAAAAACCTTTCATATCAGGAAAGGCTTCTCTTAAATCATAAGATAACCTGTCAATTACCTTTGTTCCCCATCCTTCTTCATCCTGTTTTTGTAGAATCAATCTGCCTATATCCCAGTATAATAAAATAAGTTCTGTATTAGCACTGATTACTGTACGTAAACGTGTAGCAGTAATCTTTTCTTTAATATCCTTAAGGACATTAAAATATGTGTCAGGTAATTCTGATTTAGCCGGTGCAACAGGGAATAATACATCTTTCTTGCTTTTTCCCCTGGATATCCTTTTATCTATTTTCCCCTCTGTTACTTCTTCTGCAGTCTCTTTACCTGTCTGCTTCTGAACGTCAAATTCCATAGCCTATACTCTCCAGATTCTTCCTTATTTCTTCAGTCAGTTCATCAGATCTCTTAAACTGCTCTGCCAGATCTCCTGTTAATCTCTTCATCTTTTCATCAAAAGGTTCTTCATCTTCTTCACTTTCACCTATACCAACATACCTTCCAGGGGTAAGTATGCAATCATGTTTTTCTATCTCTTCTATAGAAGCAGACTTACAGAATCCTGGAATATCTTCATAATTTCCATCTATATTCCTCCAATTATGATAGGTAGAAGTTATCTTTTTTATATCTTCCTCTATAAGGTCTTTATGTCTTCTATCTATCATTACCCCCATGTTACGGGCATCAATAAAGAGAACCTCTCCGGATCTATCTCTGAATTTTCCATTCTTCTTATTCCTTGAAAGGAACCAGAGGCATGCAGGGATGGACGTGTTATAAAATAATTGACCCGGCATAGATACCATACAATCTACTAAATCTGCAAGTATAATATTCTTACGGATTATTCCTTCATTTGAAGTATTGGAAGATAATGAACCATTTGCAAGCACAAAGCCTGCTATTCCTTCAGGAGATAAATGATGGATAAAATGCTGCACCCATGCAAAATTTGCATTCCCGACAGGAGGTGCTCCATATTTCCATCTTATATCATCTGTAAGTAATTCTCCCTTCCAGTCACTGCTGTTAAAAGGCGGATTTGCAAGGATATAATCTGCTTTAAGATCCTTATGGTTATCCTCTGTAAAACTGTCTCCCCAGGTTATATTGGCATCAATCTGTCGAATAGCCAGATTCATCTTGCAGAGTCTCCATGTAGTGGGGTTTGATTCCTGACCATAAATGGAGATGTCAAACTTTTTACCTTCATGAGCCTTTACAAATTTATCGCTCTGGACAAACATACCGCCGGACCCGCAGCACGGATCATAGACCCTGCCTTTATAAGGCTCTATCATTTCTACAAGGAGTTTAACTATACACTGAGGAGTATAAAATTGACCTCCCTTTTTACCTTCCGAGTCAGCAAACTGGCCGAGAAAATATTCATAGACTCCGCCCAGAATATCCTGACTTTTACTACCGGAATCTCCCAGACCTATTGTGCCGATAATGTCGATAAGCTCTCCGAGTCTCTGTTTATCAAGCTGTGGTCTGGCATAGTTTTTAGGTAAGACTCCTTTTAAGTATGGATTTTCTTTTTCAATGGCATCCATAGCGTCATCTACGATTTTACCTATTTCCGGCTGCTTTGCCTGTTCCTGTAAATAACTCCATCTTGCTCCAGGTGGTACCCAGAATACATTTTCAGCTCTGTATTCAAGAGGGTCTTCCGGGTCTGCTCCTTCTGATACTTCATCTAATAATTTCTGGTGTAATTCATTGAAGGCATCTGATATGTATTTCAGAAAGATGAGGCCCAGGACGACATGTTTATATTCTGCGGCATCCATGTTATTTCTAAGTTTATCTGCTGTCTTCCAGAGTTTTTCTTCAAAGCCAAGATTGGCTCCTGTATTGTTGCTATTATTTTTGGCCATTGTTCCTCCTTGTTGCAATGACAATTCATCAAACTAATAAATATCTTATTACTATTCTATATATACAAAAATATTCCTATTGTTTATATTTTGAAATTTAACTGTCTCTTTTGTGTCAAGTAAATACAAATAAGTTCCATTATTTATACTACTTGACAGGAATGACCGAGCAAATATCAATCCATCTTCCCTGCAAAGGTTCTTATATTTCGCATTATAGCACTGGAGATATTCATCAAAAATAGAGGTGGATTTTCATTCAGGCAAAATCTTATAAAAAGTATTTCCGTATAAAATACCATAACCGTCTCCCGGGTTAAACCATAAGGGACGGTAATATTCTTTAACGGGAAATAATTCACTTATGACCTGGAATTTATTATTTTTTAGTCTTGAAAATGTAAGGCTTCCGGGAGATTCCATGGAAGCTCTGTAATTACCCAGTAAATAAGATTTACCGTCCCATGTTACGGGAATAAAATCTCCATAGAGTCCGGATGATGAACGTAATTCATATTCTACTGTAAGCCTGTCTCCGCTCCATGTGAGAATATCATAATCTGCAGTTTTTTTATTTTTCCCGGCTCCAAGCAGTATGACCACTTTATTTTTTCTCTGACCTGTAATATCTCCCGTAAAACCTATCCTATCTTTCGAGTCGGGCCAGAAATCATAATAACTTTCTCCCTGCCAGATTTTTTCCGGGTGGTTAAGTGAAAATTTCCATACGGCAGGAGAAAGTCTCCCTCCGTAATTATAGATGCTGTTTGATAAATTCACAGTCTGAATAAGGGCAACAAGTTCGTCTTTTCCGTCTTTATCCAGATCGCCTGCAGAAATGGATCTTATATCATTATTGCCTAACCGGTAAATTTTTTCTTTAAACTTACCCTTTTCCAGTGAGTAACAGTAAAGAAATTTTCTCTGGGCAACGAGTAATTCCTTGATGCCGTCGCCGTTTAAATCTCCGATTACAGCAGACGGAGAACAGTCATATTTTTCAAGATTGCCAGTTCTGGCAATTTCAATCCATTTTCCGTTTTCTCTGTTCATTATGCTGTAATAATAAACCGAACTGAGTCTGTATTGCTCCAGAACTAATTGTTCCGAACCTTTATGTAAAAAATCTTCTGCCATTACCGGCCTGCCGGAAGGCTCTATAGACCATAGACTCTGTGCCTTGAGCTTTATCTTATCGTTATTATTTAAAGATTCCATCTCCTGTATATATTCTGCGGCTTTCTCTGCATATTTATCACCTGAATGATTGAGTTCGAGGTATTTATGAAATTCTTCAAGAGCTTTTTCATAATTATTTATACTGTAATAACTTACCCCTTTATCATAACGGACTTCATTTCTGGAAGGATCTACGGACAATATCCGATTGAAGAGCTTTAAAGATTCTTCAAAAAGCCCTTCTTCCTGATAATTAAGACCCAGATTATAACATGATGGAATATGATTATTATCGGCCTTAAGGGCATTTTTATATGACTCATCTGACATGGCCAGATCTTTTAACATATAATAAGCATTGCCCATATTATAATAGGCATCTGCACATGTCTGATCAATGGAAAGAGCTTTTTTATAATACTCTATAGCCTTAAAATAATCCCCCTGCCTGTAATATTCATTGCCTATGTTATAATATTCTGCTGCAGATTCCGCTCTTACCGGCACAACAAGAGATAATAATATAAATATTATAAATCCTGTTATTATATAAAGTTTCATAGTAATAAAATTCCTTTCATTTAGCGCCGTATTTCTGAAGGAGTCTCACAGTATCTTCCCTGCCCCACAGTATTGCCAGGTCCAGAGGGGTATAACCGTAAAAATTTCTCATGTCAATTATGGCTCCTTTTTTTATCAAAAGGTCCACTAGACTGTAAAAACCGTTTTCTGCCGCCCTGTGAAGAGGAGTATTGCCTTCCCTGTCCCGGGCGTTAACAGATGCGCCATGTTCTATGAGAAATCTTGCGGTATCCAGCCTGTCTGGGTTATAATCACAGGAACCGGCAAGGTAATGTAATGGAGTATCTCCGTAAATATTGGTGGCATTTATATCTGCTCCGTTATATACAAGGGCTTTTACATCGGAAAAATTATTTACCCTGCTGTGAAGAATAGTCGTGCCTTCGGAGTTCTTAAAGTGAACATCCAGATTATCGAATAATATTTTAGCTTCTGCTATTTTATCATCCAGTTCTTTAGATGAAGGATTAATCTTCAGAGCTTTTGTATAACATTCTATAGCCTCTGCATATCTTCTATCAGAAAAAAAGCTATCTCCTCTTGTATCCCAGTAACCCGGCATATCAGGCGTTACATGATAAGTATTATAATTACTGAAATCCTGATTGTTAATATCTTCATTATGAATATTATTTACACCCTGATTTTTAATCTCTTCATTACAGGTAATATTTAAATTCTGATTTTTAATATCTTCATTATCTAAAATATTCAGCCTTCTATCTATTGAGGATATTTTCTCCGTAGATGTTTGTTCTTCCCCTCCGTCAGACATTTTATCGAAAGATTTTTCTTCTAAAATTTCCGTATTTTTTTCAGAAATGGTCTCTGAAATTTTCTCCGGAGATTTTTCCTCTAAAATTTCTGATTTTTTCTCTGAAAAACTCTTTATATCGAAAGAATTTTCTGCTCTTCTGCCGGAAGAATCTACTATGACAGGTTTATCGGGAGCATTCTCCTGTCTCGGAGAAAAATCTCCTGTACCGGCATAAGATCTTATGGACAGTAATAAAATAAAAATAATGCTTAATATATACTTCATAATATTATAAATTCTATAAATCCTTTATATATTCCTCCATTCACCCTTCACCATCCACTCTATAAAATTAAAAGTAACAGATTTGTAAGTGATGAAGTATATGAACAGTATAAAGAAAGGAAAGCTTTTATTACATACTTATGCTCAGTACCGTAACAGGTAAAATGGTATCCGTAAAAAGCTTCTGCCTGGCGGGCTCTGGAGAAGAAAAATTAGTTTTTTATATAGAATTAAAAATTAAATAAGGGCTAATTTATTGTCTGTAAAACAAATTAAATAAGGC
>JAKPQU010000049.1 GCA_029555925.1 Bacillota bacterium | reverse complement strand
GAAAAGTTAAAATATATTGAAGGGTATAGTATAAAATAGTTTCCGAGAGGTATAATTGAAACTTTTTTAGAGGACTATATTTACAGAAAGTAGAATTTTTATTCCAGACCTGGAGATACGTTAGAGTTTCGGAAAAAGCTCATAATGAATTTTTAGAAGAAAAAAAGAGTGTTTACGGGGAAGAAAATTTTTGAGAGACATCGTTATAATATACGGGAAATATATCTGGTCCCATAATAACATTGTAATGCGTAAAGCGTAATGCGTGATGCACCATATAACCCCGTCACGCGTCACGATTGAGACCGGATAAGAAAGGACATCTGAAATGGACAAACGGCAGGTAATAGAAGAAGTGCGAAAATTTCACTGTACCTATGGCCCAGGAGATGATAATGATCCTCTCATATGTAATTATGACATATGTGAGACACGATTTGATAAAGACATACTGGTTCTTAAACTTATTGATAAATATTTCAATGTAAAGTCAAAGATGACGGAAAAGGAATGGAAGGAACTCATAGTAGAACCGGTAGAAGATACTATTTTATGCCTTGAAGATATGGGGCTTACCTGGGAAGATTATTATAAAATTCTGGAAGAACGGGAAATGAATGAAGAAGAAGAAAAAAGAGCAAGAGCAAAAAAAATGGAAGAAAGAAGGAAAATTCGTCAGAGTGAAAAGAAAAAATTTAAAGACTGGTTCAGGGAAATAAAGCAGACTTTTACTCCAGGCCTTGATTATATGGATGAAGGTTTTAAAAGAGGACAGGCAGACACCGGTGATTACAATAAACTTCAGCTTAAAATCATAGGTTCCATTGCCACAAATGCCTATAATAAAGAAGACAGATTGTTCTGGAACGGCTTTCGACAGGGTCTGTTGTCCAGAAAAAAGGAAGGAAGAGAAGAGAATGCTGGAAAATCTTGATAAAATTCCATGGGAAACACTTGGACATGCTTACGGAGAAGCTGCAGATGTGCCGGGGCTTATAAGAAAACTGGCATCAAAAGATATAAAAGAGAGGGAAGATGCTCTGTGGCATCTATACGGAAATATATGGCATCAGGGAACTGTCTATGAAGCCACTTCCTGTGCAGTGCCTTTCCTGATTGAATTGCTAGAAAATCCTGTTCCTGATAAGGATAAAATTTTAGTTTACCTCTCTAACCTGGCCTCGGGCTATTCCTATCTGGACGTTCATCAGGATATGAGTTTTTACGATGAGACAAGGGATAAAGAGGAATTTAAGAAGCAACTTCTGAAAGAACAAGAATGGGTGATAAAATCTCATGAAACCGTTTTGAAAGGCTGTCCTGTATACAGGAAACTGCTCCATGACGAAGAACCTTCCGTAAGGGCGGCATCTGCCTATCTACTCGGCATTTTCCCTGAAAAAGCAGATGAAAATCTTCCTGTCCTGAAAAGCCATATAAAGAACGAGGTAAATGAAATGGTGCTGGCGGCATGTGTCTTTTCTGCAGGACTCCTGTCAGGGAAAAAGGATGAGGACTGGCTCAAGGAAATATTAAATTCCCCTTCTCCTTTTTCTGTGTGTATAGCGGCAGCAATGGGACTGGCCCGTGTTATACCGGAACATATGCCGGGTGAAGGTATTGAACTTTTGATAGAAGGAACTGTTAATCCCGGGAATGCAAAAGACATATTTAAAAAATTTCCCTGGGAGGATTCAGATGTTCAGACTTACTGCTGTGAATTACTGGCCATTACGGGGAAAAAATCTGAAAAAGTCCTGCCTGCTCTCATAAAAGCAATGGATGACGTTACTCCTTATGAAAGCTGGAGTATTGTAAATGCTATACTTCATCTTGTTTTTAACGGTAAAGCCCTGGAAAAAAATATGACTGCAGAAGAGTTATCAAAAGAACAGAAGGAAGCTCTCACGGCTATAGCAAAAAGTAAAAAATTCTGGAAAGGCTTTGATAAAGGAACTCTTGTCTGTAATGTCATGGAAATAATGAAATCCTTTAACCTTCCTCAGAGGCCGGAAACGTTACAGGCCTTTCTGGACGGAAAAATTCCTCAAAAAGATAAAGAATAGAATAATTAACTGCTATATCAGCATGATTGCAGGAAAATATTGGAACGTGTCTCCCGTCACGCATTACGCGTTACCCGTCACGACCTGTATAAATTAATGTTTATTTATCAAAATTTCGATGGCAGTATTTGCTTCCATATTTGAAACGATTGCAACCCTTGCGGAACAGAGTCCCATAGTCATATTACTTTTTCCGTCACCGCAGAAATAGATGTTTCCTATTTTTGTTACCTTCAGCTCATCAAATTTGCCGATACCTGAGAGACCGTTCCCGCATACCACCGGTTTGCCGGGGAAGCTTCTGCACCATGACTCTATAAGCCATTTTTTTCTTTCAGCCCTGTCAAAAGCTTCTATGAGCAAATCGGCAGATCCGAAGAGTTCTGCCACATTACCCGGAGTTATCTCACATGTGTGACTGATAAGTTTTACCTCCGGGTTTATTGCTTTAAGATGAAGCGAGAGGGCTTCAACTTTTTTTTTGCCAATATCTGACTGAAAGAAAAACTGACGGTTCAGATTAGATTTTTCGACTCTATCGAAATCTACCAGGATTAAAGATCCTATACCTGCTCTTACCAGTGATGCTGCCGCATTGGAACCGAGTCCTCCGCACCCTGCAATGCCGATACAGGATTTCTGCAATATTTCCGTTGTGCCGGGAACATTTCGAGAAAATATATCCATCAAGTTTACTCTCCATTTCTATATATAGTTAGTTTCATAACTATCCATAAATAATGACCTCGTAATGCGTAAAGTGTAATGCGTGGTGCGCAGGGATTAAACCCGTCACGCGTCACGCGTTACGCGTCACGAAGACTTAAATTCTAATAAGTTATGAAATACACTATAA
>JAKPQU010000019.1 GCA_029555925.1 Bacillota bacterium | reverse complement strand
GTTCCTTATTTATGTCCAATGACCGTTTTCCTCTTATAAGCTCGTGGATCTGTTTCTCTCTTTCTTCTTCATCGGAGATTATTATGTCCTTCAGGTCATCTTTGTCCATAGATACACTCTCCAATACTTTTATGTATTTTGGCTTGTATGAAAAAAAATATGCAAAAATTACACCCTGTTAATTGTTGCATAGCTATTATCTTTCAAATTTCTCTTAAACTCTTTCAGGCAAAGTTTAATATCTGCCAGGCACACTTTCAGTTCTTTAATATATACTTCGTTTTCATATGTGTTTCCTTCAATCAGCTTTATTACTGCACTTTCAAGCCTCTTTAGAACTTTTCTGTCCTCACTGCCGATTGCTATCATATTGCTGATTCCTTGTATAATATATCCTTTGTACAGGTGAACATCCTGTGCTTTCAGAAGAAGTTCCAGAAAATCATCAAGTACCGATTCTTTTTCACCCGTCAGCAGTTTGATCTCCGTATACGTGTTGAAGCATATGAACGAAAGTTCCATATCGTCATCTTCAATACACTTAAATGCCTTATTAATATAATTGAGTGCCTTTTTATACTGCCCCAGTATTTTGTAAACAATAGCAATATTGTTATACACTCTGCACTTTACCTTCATATCCTTTTGGTCCGCCAAGCAGAGGGCCTTGCTGTAGTATCTCAATGCTGCCTTGAAATCCTTCTGCCTCTTATATAACAAGCCGATGTTCATAATAATCAACGCGGTATCCTTGTCATCCCCTGCATACAATAATGCATTTTTCAACTTCTGCTCGGAATAATAATATTCCTGCATATTGCTCAGAAGCATCCCGTATCTGTAATAATGGGTATATGATATTTCCCTGCCTATCTCCGGAACCTGCAAAAGCAGTTCTTCGGCCTTCTCATAATATTCTATGGAGCGTATATATTCGTGATTATAAAAATATATGTATCCCAATTCAGAGTAATATTCAACAAGAAGATTCAAGCAATCCTCGCGTCTGACTGTATCTATAGCCAGTTTCATTGATTTTACAGCATTACTGCAATTATTCATATAAAAGTGATACATCCCAATGTTCCTATGCATTTTTGCAGCTTCTATCATCATTTCTTCCTTTTTGCACAGGTCCCTTAACTTTTCCAATGCATTTATGTCCTCTTTCATATAATATTCCCTGATTCTCTTCGTGATTAACTCAACATTGTATGCTATTTGCTGATGATCTGATATTCCTGCAATACCATCCGCTTTTAACTTCAACAGTCTCACCGCCATTATCCAGTTTATCTAAAATATTACAGTATTATACTTTCACTTTACAGTGTTTTAGGTTGAAATGTCTTATATTTTATATAAACTGTGCTTTTTCGACATTTCTCTGCAACTCATATAAGCAAATAAAAAACGCGTCTCACGACG
>JAKPQU010000002.1 GCA_029555925.1 Bacillota bacterium | reverse complement strand
GCAAAACAAATTAAATAAGGCAAATTATTTTTCTTCGTAAGAGCCTGTCAGGCAGAAGCTGATAAATGGTTACTAATTTACCTGTAGCGGTAGTAAGTATGTAATAAAATTTTTCCTCTAAAAATTTACCAGAGCAGGTACAGGTTTTAATATATAACCTCCGAGAGTCATACTGGCCCTTTCCGCAATTTCCAGAGATCTGGATGTAAAGGTTGTAAGAGATATAATTGCCGGTATTTTTGTCCTGTAAGCCTTTATTATATGAGCCAGCATAGAACAGTGGATACCGCCGTGTTTTTTTAACATAACTTCTCTTTGAAAGATTTCTTTCATAAGAGCTGTAACGTTACTTATAGTGTATTTCATAACTTATTAGAATTTAAGTCGTCGTGACGCGTCACGGGTTTAATCCCTGCGCATCACGCATTACGCGTCACGCATTACGAGGTCATTATTTATGGATAGTTATGAAACTAACTCTGATTCCATGCCTTTAGAAGGACTTTTCAGAAAAATAATAGAATCAAATGAAGTAAAATGATATAATATGAAGAAGGAGGTCATATATGCAAAATCATATAAAAGATAAGATTAAAGAAATTTCTGCACAGTATCCTGATAAAAAATCTGCTATTATACCTGCTCTTGATATGCTTCAGAGGGAAAAGAATAATAGTCTTTCTTCCGAAGATATAAGGGAAGTAGCTCATTATCTGGGAACTACGGAGAGTAGAGCCTATGGCGTGGCCACATATTATACCATGTTTAACTTAAAACCTGTCGGCACATATCATCTTCAGGTTGATACGAATGTCCCCGGTTTTTTAACAGGTGCCGATGAAATTCTGAAGCATCTTGAAAAAAAGCTTGGTATAAAAGCAGGAAATACTACTGCAGACGGACTTTTTACACTTACTGCAGTTCAGGACCTCGGCTCATGCGGTACATGTCCTGTTATTCAGGTAAATGATATTTATTATGAAAATATGACTTTAGAAAAAACGGACATACTAGTCGATAGTCTTCGTAAAGGTATTATGCCGGAACCGGATAAGACCTCTTATTATGGTACTGAATGTAATATACTCCTCAAAAACCGGGGGAAAGAAAATTCCAGGAGCATAAAAACTTATAAATCAAATGGCGGATATAAAACTTTAGAGAAGGCTCTGTCCATGAAGCCTTCTGATATTATTGCCGTTGTTAAAGAAGCCATGCTTAGAGGAAGAGGAGGAGCCGGTTTCCCTGCAGGATTGAAATGGGGATTTCTTCCGAAAAATGATAATCGTCCCGTATATCTTATCTGTAATGCAGACGAAGGTGAACCTGGAACATTCAAGGATAGACAGATTATGGAGTATGACCCCCATTTGCTTATCGAAGGTATTGCAATAAGTGCCTATGCCATAGGTGCAAAGAAAGCTTTTATATATATCAGAGGAGAATTTCGATGGATTGCGGAAATCCTTGAAAAAGCAGTAAAAGAAGCAAAAGAAGAAGGATGTCTTAACGATACGGATATTGTGGTTCATAAAGGAGCCGGTTCCTATGTATGCGGTGATGAAACGGCTTTAATGGAAAGTCTGGAAGGTAAAAGGGGCTATCCCAGGAAAAAACCGCCTTTCCCTGCAAATAAAGGTCTTTATGATTGTCCTACAATTATTAATAATGTGGAAACACTTGCAACAGTACCTTTTATTATAGAACATGGTGTGGAAGAATTCAGAAAAATAGGCACTACAGGTAATTTTGGGCCCAAGCTCTACGGTGTGAGTGGCCATGTAAACAGACCTGGTATGTATGAATTTCCTCTGGGAACTCTTCTGGAAACGATCCTTGATGCAGCAGGAGGGGTAAAGGGTAATTTGAAAGCCGTTATAGTAGGGGGGCTTTCCGTTCCCATACTCAAGTCAGATGAAATCAAAGGATTGAAGATGGATTATGACTCATGTCTTAAAGCGGGAACCATGCTTGGTTCCGGTGGTATTATGGTAATAAATGATACTGTATCAATACCTGAATTGACTTTGCGAACAATAGGTTTTTATGCTCATGAGTCCTGCGGACAGTGTGTGCCATGTCGTGAAGGCTCTCATGCTATAAAAGAACTGCTTAAAAAGATTCTTCATAAGAACGGAACAGAAGAAGATCTTGAACTTATATTAAAACTGTGCCGGAATATAAAAGGCCGCACCATATGTCCCACAGGTGATGCTTTCTCTATGCCTGTCGAGGCAATGATTCTTAAATTTAGAGATGAATTTGATGCACTGGTAAGTAATTGAACATAGTGTTTTTCCAAGCGTCACGCGTCACGATAATTTAAGGTTATAGGAATTTTCATTTTTAATGGCGTAAAATAAGGCTTTAGATGAAAATTATGTAGAAGTAACTTGTCTGAATAATTTAAAGGAGGTAATTTTATGTCCAAGAAGATTCTCATGATCGATGATGATGATGAACTGGTAGAATCGGTAAAAATACTGCTTGAAGCCAAAGGTTATGAATTTTTATCGGCTCCATCCAGTGCCGAGGGCTTTGAGATGGCAAAAAAAGAACAGCCTTCTCTCATTTTACTCGATGTTATGATGACTCATGATAGTGACGGACTTGACGGGGCGGTTAAATTAAAAAATGAGAAATTGACTGCAGATATACCTGTTATTATGATGACAGGTATAAGAAAACCTGATAATTTACTTGAAAGTTATGCTTCAGATGAAAAATTTTCTAATATTAAAGGTATTTATGAAAAACCACTGAAATCTGAGACTCTTATTAAACTGGTGAATAAACATGCCAGATAAAATGAAACGGGAATTGTTTAAATTTGATGGTTTATATTAAGTATTAAGGAATAAAAATTTATTAATTGTCTCTTTCCTCGCGTCACGCGTTACTCGTCACGCGTCACGATTTAATATAATTGAGACACTTATTCAATTGTCGTTCCCGGGATAAATCTTCAATTTATAATAAAATAAGGAGGATTGTCATGGAATTAAAAAAAATGACAATAGACGAGAGGGAGGTTTTGTTTGAAGAAGGCAAAACAGTCCTTCAGGTGGCAAGAGAAAATGATATTTATATTCCTTCTCTCTGCTATCATGAAAAAACCGGCCCTGCAGCAAAGTGCCGTATCTGTCTTGTAGAAGTGGAAGGTATGAGAGGACTTCAGACAGCATGCTCATTACCTGCTAAAGAGGATATGGAAGTATATACTCATACTGAAGAGGTTCTGGAAGCCCAAAAACTTTTTATTAATTTGCTTTTAGCAGGTGGACAGCATAACTGTCTGTCCTGTGAGGCAAACGGTGAATGTGAATTACAGCAGGCCTGTTATCATCTCGGTATTGAAGTTCCTGCTTTTTATATACCTCCCGAAGAACTCCTCTGTGATACTTCATCGGAAATGATTATAAGGGAACCTGGAAAGTGTATTAAATGCGGCAGATGTATTGAAGGATGTAATAAAACAGTTGTAAATGAAGTGCTGGATTTTGGCTTCAGAGGTAAAGCAGTAGAGGTTATATGTGATGATAATAAACCTATGGGGCAATCTTCGTGTGTACAGTGCGGAGAGTGTCTTCAGTTATGTCCTACAGGAGCCATTATAGATAAAGGTGCAAAAGGTAAGGGACGTCCCTGGGAATTGAAAAAAGTAAATACCGTATGTCCTTACTGCGGTGTCGGATGTCAGCTTACTCTTCATGTTGATGAGAAGAAGAATAAAGTTGTTAAAGTTTCCGGTGTTGAGGGCAGTCCTACCAATGACGGAATGCTCTGTGTCAAAGGCCGTTATGGATTTGATTTTGTAAACAGTAAAGAGAGACTCTTAAAACCTCTTATTCGTGATAAAGATGGTTCATTTAGAGAAGCTTCCTGGGAAGAAGCTGTCACTTATGTTGCAAAAAGATTTACGGAAATAAAGGAGAATAATGGCCCTGATTCTATATGTGGACTTGCTTCTGCAAAAGTAACCAATGAAGATAATTTTGTCTTTCAAAAATTTATGCGCACGCTGGTAGGCACTAATAGCCTGGACCACTGCGCACGGTTGTGACATAGTGCTACAGTGGTCGGTCTGGCCGCTACATTCGGCTCCGGTGCTATGACAAATGATTTTGCCGGTATTAAAGAGGCAGATGTAATCATGATTATAGGTTCAGATACGTCTGCTGCTCATCCCGTTATAGCCTATCGTATCAAACAGGCTGTAAAATATGGGAAAACAAAACTTATTGTGTGTGACCCTAAAGAGATTGATATGGCAAAATATGCAACTATTTATGCCAGGCACAGGTGTGGTACCGATGTTGCTCTCTTAAACGGGCTTATGCATATAATTATTAAAGAAAACTGGTATGATAAAGAATTTGTAGAAGAGAGATGTGAAGGTTTTGATAATTTAAAAGCAGAGGTGGAGAAATATCCTCCAGAATATGTCTCTAAAATTACCGGTGTCCCTGTAACACAGATTTATGCCATAGCGGAATTATTCGGCAAAGCAGAGACAGCAGCTCTTTTCTATGCAATGGGTATTACACAGCATACTACAGGAGTGGATAATGTACAGTCTACTGCCAATCTGCAGATGCTCTGCGGAAACCTTGGTAAAGCAGGAGGAGGTGTTAATCCTCTCAGGGGACAGTCAAATGTTCAGGGCGCCTGTGATATGGGAGCTTTGCCCAATGTTTTTTCCGGCTATCAACAGGTAGACGATGATACTGTCAGGGAAAAATTTGAGAAGTTCTGGGGAGTTACTCTCCCGAAAAAGCCCGGTCTTACTGTTACCGAAATGTTAAAAGGTGC
>JAKPQU010000555.1 GCA_029555925.1 Bacillota bacterium | reverse complement strand
ATAAACAGAAAGGAATTATATAATGAACTGTAAGAACTGCACCGGCTGCACCTGTGATAAAACTCTTGATTTTTTTAGTGGTTCGCCTGTAGCAGCACATGGATCAGATTGTAAGGCTGCATTACCGGAAACACTAAAAAGTTATGAAGTTTTATATGTGGATTGCCCTTGGTCATACGATAATAAGGGAACAAGGGCAAAAGCAGAAAACCATTATCCAACAATGAACCTGCAGGAGATAAAGGATCTCAAAATACCTGCAGCTGATAACAGTATATTATTCTTATGGTCAACTGCAACATTATTACTTGAAGCTATAGAGGTAATGCAGCACTGGAATTTTAAGTATAAAACATGTGCTGTATGGGATAAAGAACTTATAGGGCTGGGTAATTACT
This sequence comes from Bacillota bacterium, assembly GCA_029555925.1. The sequence continues at coordinate 3,195 of JAKPQU010000555.1, read as the reverse complement.
TCAGAATTCAACATGAGCTTTTACTGATAGGAATAAAAGGTAAATATCCATGTCCTGCACCGGCTGATCGTTTCTCATCTGTAATCAGAGAGAGAAGAACAAAGCATAGTAAAAAGCCGGTAAGAGCTTATGAATTGATAGAAAGTATGTACCCTGAAGCAAATAAAATAGAGTTATTTGCAAGAAATTTACGCCCTGGCTGGGATGCCTGGGGAAACGAAATTAATAAATAAAGGAGAAAATATTATGAAATTGGCAGAAAAGTTTAACACAGAGGTTAAAACCTTTGAAAATCCTGAAGATGGGGAGTACAAATTAAGGCTGAAGGAGATCGAACCTTGCACATTGGAATATCAAGGAAAATCACAGGATAAACTCAGATGGAAATTTGAAACAATCGGAAGTAAGGAATGTAATGTAATTGATAGTACAGGTAAGCCATACATTGTATCATATACCACAGGTTTAACTTATACAGGCAGCCAGAAGGCGAACCTTACAAAACTTGTGAAGGGTTTATTCGGTAGAAACTTAACACTCGATGAATTTGCAGAACTTGATGAAAAGGATCTTTTAAGCAGGGAAGTAGGGGCGGTTATAGAAATTATAGAAAAAGAAACAGGATCTTATCCTTCTATAATCCTTTTCAAGACAATAAAGAAAGCAGTAAAACCTGCAGCACCAACAGCAGCACCTGCACCTATAGCAGTACAGACACAGGCAGCACAGGAAACAGCTGCACAGGCTATAAGTGAAGCTTTAAACCCTGCAGCCAATAAGAACAGGTTTGCAAAATATGTTGATGAAGCAGCAGAACAGGCTGAAGAACTTGAAGAATATGAAGAGGATATAGAGGACAGTCCTTTCATATAAAATGTAAAGGGCTTAAGTGATCACTACTCACTTAAGCCCTGGGTTCTAAAGTTTAACATTATAAAACCTTCTTATACTTTAAAGTAGGAGTATAAGAGATATATCTATAGGGAGTATATCAAATATGTGTAATAATATCAAGATTGAAAATATACCTGATTTTACAAAGAAATTGACTATATATGATATAGAAGTATATCCTAATTACTTTTTAGTGGTTTTTCTTTCAGCAGCCGGTATAGAAGTTTTTACTGCTGCAGACCTGGAAACACTAAAAAGTTTTATAGATGATCCGGACCTGGTTCTGATCGGTTATAACAATCTCAATTATGATGATGTTATCCTGAAAGGTATTTATAAAGGCTATTATAAAACAGCAGAAGAGATATATAACTTCTCACAGGAGATTATAACAAGAAGTAATGATGATATGTTTAACCGGCTGAAGTGGAGAACTAAAACACCATGGTACAGGTCGATTGATCTCATGCAGTTAGCTTTTAAAGATGATGACATGGCCGGAGGCAAGGCAAGTTTAAAAGAAATAGCAGTCAGGTTGAAATGTGAGAAAATACAGGACCTTCCATATAAATTTGATAAAGAACTTGCACCGGAAGAGATGGAACAGGTAAAAATTTATTGCATGAATGATATACAGATAACAGCTGAACTATGGAACAGGCTACATAAGGCTATAGAATTAAGGCTGCAGTTAGAGCAGCTGTATAATGTTGAAGTGATAACAGCCAGTGAAGCACAATGTGCAGAAACTATATTAAAAGAACTTTATATTAGAAGATCGGGAATAAGACCTGAACAGCTGAAAGCTTTGAGAACTAACCATAAAGAAATAACAGTAAGTGATTGTATAGCTGCAAATATACAGTTTAAGACTGCAGCACTGGAGGATTTATTGAATGAATGGAAAGGGTTGAAACTTCAATTCTTTAATGAAGTGCTGCAGGATAAAACACTAAAAAGAGAGATAACTTTAAAAAATAAAACTTATTCACTGGGATCAGGTGGAATTCATTCTATAGATGATCCTGCAGTATATGCCACAACAGAGGACAGGATCATTTATGATATAGATGTAACATCTTATTATCCTTCTATTATTCTGAACATGGGTTTACATCCTGCACATCTTACATCTATATGGACAGATATATTAAAAGAACTTACCACAGAACGAATAGCAGCCAAAAAAGCAAAGGAAAAGCTAAAGGCCGACAGCTTAAAGATAGTAATAAATTCGGCTTATGGCAAGACCGGTAATCAATACAGTTTCATGAATGATCCTAAACTGATGTTAACCGTAACAATTACAGGTCAATTATCTTTACTCATGCTGATAGAAGCACTGTCAGAGGCCGGTATAGAAGTAATCAGTGCAAATACAGACGGTATAACAGCCAGTGTAAAGGTTCAGGATGTAGCTGTATTTTCAGCCATATGTAACACCTGGCAGGAGAACACAGGTTTTAATTTAGAGAAAACTGTTTATAAGAAGTATATCAGGAGGGATATTAATAATTACATAGCTGAAACTGCTGAAGGTAATGTAAAAAAGAAAGGGATCTTTGAAGAGTGGAATTTATATAAAAAAAATGATTGTAAAATCATAAGTAAAGCACTTCAGGCTTATTTCCTGAAGAATATACCCATAGAAGAAACTATCAGCCTGAACAATAAAGAGGCTGATATACATGATTACCTGCAATCATATAAGGCTGCTAAAGGTTTTATTGTTTATAAGGAAGATCAGCCACAACAAAGGACTAATAGATGGTATGTAAGCACTGAAGGATCTATCCTGGAGAAGAGAAAAGACGGTAAAACCATTAAGGTTGAAAATGCAGATTCCATAAGATTGATGAATGAAATAACGGATGTCAGCTTACCGGCTGACCTGAACCTGCAATTTTACAGACAGGAAACAAAGGAAATAATTATTAAAATAGAAAATGCAGCCAGTGCTGAACTGTTAAGGAGAAAGGGCTTATTTCCATTACCCAAAGAATTTAAATATAATCCCAAGGGTTCAAGGTTGAATGAAATAAAAACTGATTGGAACTTCTCAAAGAAGGCCGGTATAGGAGTTTATACAGGTCCAGCAGCAGCACTGATCGCAATCGACATAGATCATCCTGAAAAGGTTCAAATTTCACATCTTTTTAGTGATACCATGATTGTAACACATGGTGAGGCTGCACCGGCTGAAGTGCTGAAATGTAAAACTAAAGGCACATTATTATATAAGGCTGCAGCACTGGACATAAGCAGCACTGATAAAAAGTTTGTTAATCAACATGGTTTTGA
>JAKPQU010000539.1 GCA_029555925.1 Bacillota bacterium | reverse complement strand
TCTTCACTCTTCACTCTTCACTCTTCACTACCCATGGACAGCCACACATTAAAAGTACTTGAATACAACGAAATATTAAACCTTCTATCAGAAGAAGCTGGATCTTATATTGCAAAGGAAAAAGCCCTTTCCCTTACACCTTCCGATGATATGGAAGAGGTAAAAACATGGCTCGAAGAAACAGAAGAAGCCTTTCGTTTATTGAATATCGAGCAGATACCCATAGGAGGCATAAGAGACATAAGGGAGTCTCTCAAAATAGCCGCCCTTCAGGGACGACTCGATATACAGCAGCTTATGGACATAGGTCAGACTCTGGCAGTATCACAGAGAATCTGGGCCTTTTTCAACAGCAGAAAAGATAAATACAATACCCTGTACTCTATGGTGCAACATTTAAATTTCTACAAAGCCATTCAGGAAGCAATAAATTCTACCATAAGCCCTAAAGGAGATATTTATAATAATGCTTCTCCCAAGCTCTCTTCATTAAGAAGAACCATTGAAGATCTCAAAAATCACATATCCTCAAAAATGTCAGAGTTCTTAAAATCGTCTCATTACGGCAAAATGCTACAGGAAACAATTATTACAACAAGAGAAGGCCGGTATGTTTTGCCTGTAAAAGCAGAATTTAAAAGCCAGTTTAAAGGCATTGTTCACGATCAGTCTTCAAGCGGTGTTACCCTATTTATGGAACCTGTCACACTTGTTGAAAAAAATAATAAATTAAAAGAATCCCTTCTTGAGGAAAAAGCGGAAATAGAAGCAATCTTAAGAAAGATTTCCCTTATGGTCAGCGAAGAAGTGGAAGGTATAGAAGAAAATTTAAAAATACTGACAGACCTGGAACTGATACTGGCAAGAGGAAGACTTGCCCACAGACTCAAAGGCATAAAACCTGTTATAAGTAAAAGACACACGATTAAAATAAAAAAAGGCCGGCATCCTCTTATAAAAGGAGAGGTAGTACCCATAACGGTAGAGATAGGAGAAACATTCAAATGTCTTGTCATAACAGGGCCGAATACGGGAGGGAAAACTGTTACGTTAAAGATGACAGGTCTCTTCGTTCTTATGACAAAAACAGGACTTTTTATACCTGCAGAAGAAGGCACGGAAATTTCGCTTATTAAAGGCATATATGCAGATATAGGAGACGAACAGAGTATAGCCCAGAGTCTGAGCACCTTTTCTTCCCATATAAAACAGATAGCCAAGATTCTGTCTCTGGCAGATGATAATTCCCTTATATTACTTGATGAACTTGGAGCGGGAACAGATCCCGGAGAAGGAGCATCTCTGGGTATAGCCATACTGGAATATCTTATAGCAAGAAAATCTCTCACTATCGTTACAAGTCACCACAATCAGATGAAAGCTTTTGCGGCACTCAATCCCGAAGCGGAAAATGCCTGTGTGGATTTTGACGTGGAAACTCTCAGTCCGAAATATCATCTTACAATCGGTCAACCGGGAAGAAGTCAGGCTCTCATCATAGCGGAAAGACTGGGTATTCCATCTTATATAATAGACGAAGCAAAAGCAAAACAGCCGGAAAGCACCTTTGAAGTAGATAGTCTGCTGGAAAAAATAAAATCGGACAGCGACACTATTTCAGAAGAAAAAGATGCAGTCATAAATATAAAAAAAGAGATATCAGAGTTAAGGAAAAGACTCTCAGGCAATGTGGAAGAAGAGGAAAGAAAAAGAAAAAAGATAGCAGAAGAATTCCTGGAAAAATCAAAACAGATGCTCGCCTCTGCCCAGAAAGAAGTGAAAGAAACAAGACAGGCACTGAAAAAACTCTTCAAGAACTATCAGGATTTCAAACAGGAAGAAGCCATGGCCATTATGGAGAATCTTCAGCAGAAACTTTCACTGGAAGAACAAATTGTAGAAGAATTTGTGGCAGAAGTGATACCGGAGAAAAAGCCGGAACCTGTTGATGAGGTAAAAAAAGGGGATTACGTGGAAGTCATTTCCCTGGGACTTAAAGGTTACATATCAGAAATTCTTTCTGAAACAAAAGAAGTAAAACTTCAGGCAGGTCTAATGAATATTACCGCCAAAATGTCCGATCTTGCAAAAGCTCACCCTCCTGATTATGAGCCTCCGGAGGAGACATACAGCCGTCATATATCTACCATGAAGGTAGTAACAATCTCTCCCGAGATAAAACTTATAAGTAAAAGAGTCGAAGAAGCTCTTATGGAACTGGAAAAATATCTGGATGATGCATTCCTGGCAAAACATAAGGAAGTAAGGATTGTCCATGGTAAAGGCACCGGTGCTCTTCGTATTGCAGTAAGGGATTACCTTAAGACTTCTCCTGTTATAAACTCCTTCCGACTCGGAGGAGTTGGAGAAGGAGGAGCGGGGGTTACCATAGCGGAACTCAAAGTTTAAATGGAATTTTTCAACATAGTCTGTTATAATAAGGAATAGCAGTTAAATAAGTGTCTCAAATATATTAATCGTGACGCGTAACGCGTGACGGGAGGAAAGAGACATTGATAAATTTGCATTCCTGATTATAAGGGGAAATTTTCGGACAGGGAGGATTGCACAATGAATGCCTATGAATGTCAGGCAAAATTATTGGATGATGGTCATCTGGAAATTCCTGAAGAAATAAAGCAAAAATTACATAAAAATCATTTTATTAAAGTAATAATTCTAACAGAAGCAGAGAGTCCTGCAAATAAACATCTTGAAGCAGTGGATAAGTTAGATGGCTTACTGTCAGATATATCTGACGAAGATATAGAAAAGTTTGACTGTATAATAAACGAAAGAATAAACTTTAAAAGAAAGCTTCCTGATATATGAAAAAATATACACTCGATACAAATATTATTAGTTATTTACTTAAAGGAAACAAAAATTTATCAGCCATATTAAAAAAGAAAATAAAAGAAGGAAATATAGTTATCATAAATTTGATTACTTATTATGAAATATGCAGAGGTCTTCTTGCCATAAATAATCTGGATAAATTAGAAAAATTCAAAGACATATGCAATTCTTTCGAAACAGGATCTATTACGATAAATACAATTTATCGTGCTGCTATTATTTATGCTGACCTGAAGAGACATGGCAAATTAATAGACGATGCGGATATCTTTATTGCATCAATATGTATGGAAGATAACCTTATACTGGTTACCAACAATGAAAAACATTTTCAGAGAATAAAAGGGTTAAAGCTGGAAAACTGGGTTGTATAAATGGCAAAAAAAGCGTTAATTACAGGCATCAGAGGCCAGGACGGAGCGTATCTGAGTAAACTCCTGCTGGAAAAAGGATACGATGTCTACGGAACAGACAGAAGAATAAGTGACTCACAGGAATGGCGATTATCTTATCTCGGTATTGAAAAAGAAATAAAAATCCTCTATATGGATTTACTCGAAATAACCAATATTATGAGAACCATAGAAAGTGTAAAGCCGGATGAAATTTACAATCTCGGTTCTCAGAGCTTTGTAGGTACATCCTTTGATCAGCCTGCACTCATATGTGAAGTAAACGGCATGGGTGTCCTCAGGCTTTTAGAAGCTGTCAGGTTGATAAAGGCTGATATGAAATTTTATCAGGCTTCTACGAGTGAAATGTTCGGCAAAGCAGTTGAGGTGCCTCAAACAGAGAAAACTCCTTTCTATCCGGGAAATCCCTACGGAATAGCTAAAGTTTTCGGACATCTCTGTGCCGTAAATTACCGGGAAACTTATAATATGTTTATCTCTTCAGGCATTCTTTATAATCATGAATCACCCCTGAGAGGTATTGAATTTGTCACAAGAAAAATCACACGTGGAGTGGCTTCTATAAAATACGGATTACAGGACAGACTGATACTGGGTAATCTTGAAGCAAAAAGAGACTGGGGTTATGCAAAAGAATATGTGGAAGGTATGTGGATGATGTTACATCATACAACCCCTGATACCTATATACTTGCTACAGGTAAAACTCATTCGGTAAAAGAATTTGTAGAATATGCCTTCAGATATGCCGGTTATGACATAGAGTGGAAAGGTAAGGGAGTAAACGAAAAAGGGAGGGACAGAAGGACAGGCAGGGTTCTTGTAGAAGTATCACCTGAATTTTACAGACCTTCAGAACCCGGCTTATTAACAGGAAATCCGGAGAAAGCAAAAAAAATTCTCGGATGGGAGGCGAATTTTAAATTTGAGGAACTGGTTAATCTGATGATAGAGGAAGATATGAAATTTTTAAGCAGTGGCAGGAAGATTATCACAGAGTGTAAATAAAAACCATAGCACATATTTCAATTACTACATTCGATGAGAACCTGTCCACCTGTCACGCATTACGCGTCACGAATCTAAAAAAGGAGTGTTAACTATGAAATATCATTCAATTATTTACATTTTTTTATTAATAATTATCTTTGCCGGATGTAAAACAGACGGAACAGTATCGGAAACATCAAATATAACTCCCACACCGGCAGGACCGGCAATCTATCAATATGGCACAAAGATAATATTCGGTGCCGGCGGTAATTCGGAACAATACCAGGTAGCAGGGTGGAGCCATCCTGAAGAAGGTTTTATATGGACAGAAGGAAACAGAGCAGAATTGCGCCTGCCAATTACTAAAACAACATCGGGTAAGACTATGCAAATATGTCTTGCTCCATATCTTGAAAAGGGAAAATTAGAAAAACAGAGGATAAATATTTATATAAATGACGAGAAAACAGGTGAAATAAATGCAACTTCTCCGGAGAAAAAATTATATATAACTGAAATACCTGAGAAATATATGACCGGTGAATCTCTGAAGATAGCCTTTGAACTCCCTGACGCCATAAGTCCTAAATCACTGGGTAAAAGCGAAGATACCAGGGTAATTGCAATTGCAGTATCCTCTATAGCTCTTTTTGATGCTTATAAAAAAGGAGAGAGGATTCTTTTCGGCAACGGAGGTAACGGAGAATTATATCAGGTAACAGGGTGGAGCTATCCCGAAGAAGGTTTCACATGGACAGAAGGTAAGAAGGCAGAATTACTGCTTCCTGTTGATAACACTTCAGATATGACAGCACAGGTATCTGTTTCGCCATTTCTTCCTGAAAACAAAATAAAAAGCCAGAAAGTAAATATTTATATTAACGGGAAAAAATCCGGCCAATGGGTATTAAAAACTCCTGAAACCTCACTTCAGGAAATTAAAATTCCTAAGAAGCTCATAAAAGATAAATCAGTAAAAATAACCTTTGAATTACCTGATGCAAAAAGTCCGGCATCACTCGGCATAAGTCAGGATCAAAGAGAACTCGCCATACAGGTATGGTCTGTTCTTATATTTACGCCTGAATATAAACCGGGAACAGAAATTACCTTCGGTAAGAAAGGAAATTCCGGATCCTATGAAGTAAAAGGCTGGAGTCATCCTGAAGATGGTTTCACCTGGACAGAAGGTAAAACTGCAGAACTCCTGTTAAAGACAGGAAAAATTGACAGGGATCTGACAATGAAAGTTGTATTCACTCCATATCTGCAGCAGGGGAAACTGGATACACAGCATGTAAATATCTCTGTAAACGGCATTAAATCCGGAGAATGGGCTATTACTTCTCCTGAGAAAACAGAAAAAGAGATTAAAATTACCCGTAACAATCTGAAAAACGGAAATTTGAAAATAACCTTCGATTTACCTGATGCAAAAAGTCCGAAATCACTGGAAGCCGGTGAAGAACAGAGAGTTATTGGACTTCAGTTATGGTCTATTACATTACAGTAATTGTAGAATCATGACGCGTGACGCGTGACGCGTCACCTGAAATATAGTTCTATGAATATAAAAATGGCATTAATAATACCCTGGTTCGGGAAAGATCTTAAAGGAGGGGCAGAGCAGCAGGCATGGCAGATTGCTATGAGACTTTCGAAAAGAGAACTTGATGTAACAGTCCTTACAACATGTTCGCAGGGTTTTTCTGCTGACTGGTCAGTAAATTATTATGAACCGGGAAAATACAGAGAAGAAAATTTTATAATAAAGAGATTTCCTGTAATAAAAAGAAACAGTAAGATCTTTGATAAAGTTGTCGGTAAATTACTGTCTCTGAATAAAGAAAAATTATTTCCTTCAACATCACCGGTAAACAGAGCGGAAGAGGAAATTTATTTAAATGAAAATATTAATTCCCCATCTCTTATAACATATCTTCATGACAACTATAATTGTTATGATATATTTCTCTTTATGCCTTACCTCTTCCCTGTTACCATAAAAGGCATAAAAGCAGTAAAAGACAGAGCCATACTTCGGCCATGCCTTCATGATGAATGTTATGCCTATCTGGAAACAGTGGGGCAGGCTTTTTACGATGCTAAAAAGATATTTTTCAATTCCGCCGGTGAATATGAAGTTGCCAGAACTTTATATGGTGATTCCATAGCCCAGAAATCAGTCATTACAGGAGAGGGAGTGGAAATAGAAAACAACCCTGAATGGAACGAAATACCTCTTATAAAAGGCAATTATATCCTGTATATAGGCAAAAAAGATCAGTGCAAAAACACCGATTTTCTCATAAAAGTATTTGATAATTTTATAGATAGAACGGGAAGTAAGATGAAACTTGTTCTTGCAGGAACAGGATCTTTAGCTTCAGGAAATAAAACAGATCAAATTATAGACATTGGAGTTGTTTCGGAAAAAGAAAAAATAAATCTCCTGACTTACTGTAAAGCACTTATAAACCCCAGTATAAACGAAAGTTTTTCCCGTGTTATTTTCGAAGCATGGTTTTTTAAAAAACCTGTTATTGTCCACAGAGCATGTCTCGCAACTTATAAAGCACTGGAAGAGTCCGGTTTTGCAGGCATGGCATGTGATTCTGAAGAATCCTTTATAGAAATCTTTACATATTTAGATAATTCTGATGAGAAGTTATTACAGGAAATGGGCAACAGAGGATATAATTATGCAGACAGAACATCCAGATGGGACAGGGTAATCGACAAATATATATCGAATTTTCAATCTTTGATAAAAGAAAGTAATAAAAAAATCTCCTGTGAGTCGGAAATCAATAAAGATATAAAGATCATCTTTATGTACAGGTGTATAGCAGAAGGAGATGCAGTAGGGAATGATATTATAAGGGAATATGATACGTTAAAAAGATACGGTTATTCCGTATATTTATATGCAGAAGAAGGTATTACATCTCTTTCATATATTACAGATAATGAACTGCTTGAAATGGGAGAAAAAGATCTCATAATTTATCACCATGCAAATTACTGGGAAAAAGGGGAAGCATTAATAAAGGAATTCAAAGGCAGAGTCTGTATGAGGTATCATAATATTACCCCTCATACATTCTTTGAACCGTACAGTAAAAAATTAACTGATTCCACAAAAAAAGGAAGAGAACAGACAGAAAGACTCATAAAAGAAGGAATATTTTTTCATTATATAGCCACAGGAGAATATAACCTGAAAGAACTTGAATCATACGGCGTCAGTGCAAAAAACATATCCCTTCTGGCACCATTTCACAGGATTAATGATTTCAATAAAGGGCTTATAAATTCAGAATTACTTGATGAATTATCACATAACAGAATAAATCTTTTATTTACAGGCAGGATAAGCCCCAATAAAGGACATAAACACCTTATTAAAACAGTAAAGGAATATGTTAATCTATACAACAGACGCATACATTTGAATATTATAGGAGGCTCTGACTCTGAAACAGAAGGGTATTATAAAGAATTAAGAGACATGATAGATGCATATAATCTTTCAGATATAATTACCTTCAGGAATACAGTCAGTTTTGAAGATTTAAATACTTTTTACAGAGGCTCCGATATATTTTTACTCATGTCGGAACATGAAGGTTTCTGCGTCCCTGTTCTTGAAGCACAGTATCACAGATTGCCCGTAATAGCCCTGGAAAAAAGTGCCGTAAAAAATACCGTTGGAAATAATCAGATTACCTTTAAAGATCCTGATTACAGACTCTTCGCCTCTGCCATTCATACAGTGGCGCAGAATAAACTTTTCAGATATTATCTGACAGACCAGGGATATACAAATTATTTAAAATATGAAGAATCTGTTCTGGGTGAACAATTACTGAATATAATCGCGGAGTTATAAATGGATAAACAAAAAATTGCCTTTATTGTTCAGAGATGCGGCAGAGAAGTAAACGGCGGAGCAGAAGCCCACTGTTTAACTATGGCAGCCAAGATGAAGGAACTGTGGGATGTAGAAATACTTACAACCTGTGCGGTAGACTATATTACATGGGCAGATTATTATCCTGAAGGAGTGGAAAACATTGACGGAGTGCCGGTAAGAAGATTCCACACAGACAGTCAGAGAGTAAAAGAAGAATTCGACACTTATTCCGAATATATTCGCCATAACATAGCCTCTGTCACGGGAGAAGAATGTGAAAAGTGGATGAAACTTCAGGGTCCCGTAAGCACAGATTTATTGAACTATATAAAAACAAATAAAGATAATTATGACGGCTTTATATTTTTCACCTATCTTTACTGCACTACCTATTACGGGTTACCTCAGGTAGCGGGAAAGGCTTATCTTGTGCCTACGGCTCATGACGAATGGCCTATTTATCTACCCATATGGGATGAATTCTTTAAAAAGCCCCGTGCTTTTATATTCAATACTTCAGAAGAAAAAACATTTCTGGAAAAAAGATTTCCTTCCGTAACCTTTAATGGGGAGATTGCAGGCGTGGGAGTTGACACTCCTGAAGATATTTCGGAACAGAGGTTCAGAGAAAAATACGGGATTGACTCTCCCTATATGCTCTATATAGGAAGGATAGAAGAAAGTAAAGGCTGTAAAGAATTATTCGATTATTTCATAAGATATAAAAAAGAAGAATCCCATGATATAAAACTTGTTCTCGCAGGGAAATCAGTTATGAATATTCCTGAAAATCCTGATATTATAGCACCAGGTTTTATAGATGAAAAAACAAAATTCGATGCCATAAAAGGATGTGAATTTTTGATAAACCCTTCTCCCCATGAAAGTCTTTCCATAGTTTTACTTGAAGCATGGAGTCTGAACAGGCCTGTTCTTGTAACGGAAAAATGTAATGTTCTTGTTGAACAGTGCAGAAGGAGCAACGGCGGTCTCTGGTACAGAGACTATGATGAATTCAAAGCCTGTATTGAATATTTATTAAAGAACAAAAATATTGCATCAAAGAGTGAAAAATTTGTTAAAGAACATTATGCCTGGGAAGTAATAAAAAAGAAATATGAAAACATATTAATAAACAGAGAAAAAAATTGTTCCATAGATTTAAGAGAAGAAAAGTCCGGCGAGACAGTAAAGAAAAACATAAATGGTTATATTTCAGGCCTTTTTCCTTACATAACAGCTACTGTTTTATGTTCATTAATAGTGTTCTCCGTAATGAATCTGGGGAGAGCCGATATGAATATTCCTTTTTTATATGACGGAGACAGTCTTAGTACTCAGGCAGTTATATTCAAAGGTATTATTGATAACGGATGGTATGTGACCAATAATTTCCTCGGTGCTCCTTATGGTTCAGAGGAATATGATTTTATGGTCTGTCAGAATTTGAATCTCCATTGTTTTTTCATAAAACTATGTTCTCTTTTTTCAAACTCCTATGGTTTCATTATGAATATTTATTTTCTCCTCTCTTTTATTTTTATTACCATTAGTTCTCTGTATGTATTCCTGAGATTTAAGATTTTCGCACCTGTTGCTGTTATTGCAAGTCTTTTATTTACTTTTTTACCATATCATTTCTTTCGCGGAGAAGGACATTTCTTTCTCGGTACCTATTACATAATACCTCTGACAGTAATGCTTATTTTCGAGTTATATAACAGCCCGGTAATACTTTACAGAGAGAATTATAAAAAAATCATTACCTGTGTAATTATATGTATTTTAACAGGCTGTGATTTTATCTACCATCCTTTCTTTACCTGTTATTTCTTACTGGCAGCAGGTCTGTTATATTCAATATACTCCAGGAAAATCAATTATCTGCTGAATTCATTAATCTTAACAGGGATTATCTCCGGTATCATATTCCTTAATCTCAGCCCCAACATTATATATACACTGCAAAATGGTGTAAATGCAGCAGCGTCAGCACGGAATTTAGAGGACGGAGAGCTTTACGGTCTGAAGATTACCCAGTTATTATTACCTGAAACAGGCCATAGATTGGACTTTCTGGCAGAATTTAAAAATAAATATAATTCCACTGCCCCTCTTGTCACAGAAAACGACACTGCATCACTCGGAATGATAGGAAGCATCGGTTTTTTAATATTACTCGGGCAATTATTCTATAAACATACAGATAACCGGTTGATAGAACACTTAAGTTTTTTAAATATAGCGGCAGTATTGCTTGCCACTACGGGAGGGTTCGGTTCACTCTTCAATTATCTCATATTTTCTAAAATAAGAAGTTACAACAGAATAAGTGTTTACATAGCATTTTTCTCATTATTTGCAATAGCCATATTACTGAGTGAAGTCTATAAAAAACATGTAAAGTCAGGAGCTAAAAAAATCGGATTTTATATATTTATAACCTTTATTTTTGTAACAGCTATTCTGGACCAGACCAACCTGGGTTTTATTCCCGATTATAACGGAACAAAATCGGAATATAGTACTGATAAAAATTTCATTAATAAAATAGAGGCTTCTACATCGAAGAATGCCATGATATTCCAGTTACCCTATGTACCATATCCCGAATGGCCGGCTATCAATAAGATGAGAGAATACAGTCATTTCAGAGGGTATATTCATTCTAAAAATCTCAGATGGAGCTATGGTGCTATGAAAGGAAGAGACTGCGATCTATGGCAGCAGAACATTTCTCAAAAACCTGCAGATGAATTCTTAAATATTCTTGCCTTTGCAGGCTTCGGTGGTATATATATAGATCGTTATGGTTACATAGATTCTGATATTGAAACAAAACTGTCATCACTGCTTGGTGTCCCCCCGCTGGTAAGTGATAATAACAGATTAATATTTTTTAACATAGAACCATATGTTAAAAAATTAAAAGAAAAATATACTGAACAGGAATGGCAGATGAAACAGTATGAAGCATTACACCCGGTAATCATATCCTGGGATAAAGGCTTTTCATATTTCGAGTCAGATGCTACCATGAACTGGAGATGGTGTATGTCAGAAGGAGAATTATATCTTACCAGCACCTCACAGAATAATAGAAAAATTACACTGGATATGTCAGTTTGTACCGGTCAACAGGGGTTCTCCGCTTTAAACCTGACCGGTGATTTATTTACAGATATGATTCAAGTAAATGCAGCAGGTACAGGTTACAGGAAAGAAATAACTGTTACTCCGGGGAAGCATATCATAAAATTCTCATGTAATGCAAAGCCCGTTGATGCGCCTGGCGATCCAAGGGTTCTCGTGTTCAGGGTTATAAATTTTAAAGTAATAGAGCAGGAGTAAGAATAATGTCAGACATGGATAATTCCGAAATAAATGTTGATATGATAATGAAAAAAATCAAAGAAGAAGTGGCGAGAAAAAAAAAGCAGTATCCGGAAATAAAAGAGCCGGAAGCAATAAAACATTCCGATTTTATTTACTGTTTATCTGACTTTACGGAATTTGAAGACAGAGATTTTATTATAAACGCGTACAGAAAAATTCTTAAAAGAGAGCCGGACAGTGAAAGTTTCATCAGTTACCTTTCAGATCTTCAGAGAGGAGCTCTGAAAAAAAAAGACATAATAGAAGAACTCTTATATTCCGAAGAAGGGATAAAAAATCACATAAAAATAATACCTTCTCTTCAGGACGAAATGTCTTTACTGAATCTGGATAACATATGTCTGACAAAATTTCGGAGACATCCTGAATTCCATTATAAAAAGGAATATATCATTTCAGATTTTCTCCGGTATAATTATGAAGATTTTATTACATACTCCTTTAATGCCATACTGAAAAGAGAAGCTTCTCATGAGGAAAAAGAAACTTATTTATCCCTTCTTCAGAGAGGCCACCTGAGCAAACAGCAGTTAATTGAACAACTGAGATACTCCCATGAAGGTACAGAAAAAAATGTTACAATACTGGGGCTCAGAAAAAGATATTTACTCAATAAATTGTTCAAAATCCCTGTGGTAGGAAAAATTCTGGAGATTTTATCCATTATTCCGAGACTGCCCAGGATTGTAAAATACATTCAGGGCATTGATGACACGAATATTCAGAGATTTACGGAAATTATTGATAAAATAAACATTTTATCCGCTGATAGTGAAAGAGAAATCAATCAGAAACTGACTTATTTAATCAGAGATGAAAACAGTAATATTCAGACCCTGTGCAGCAGGCTGGATAAAAGCATAATGCCTCAGATAAAAGATATTTTAAAAACGAAAGCCCCGATGAATGAAGTAGAAGAATTGCTGGAATTTAAAATAGAACAGTTAGAAGCTTTAATTGATCTCAAAACAGGCAAATTAGAACATAATCCCTATGACATATGGATTATAAAAAACGAGCCGGGGAAAAAAGCACTGGAAAAACAGAAAGATACATGTCTCCCCTGGTCTCCCCTGATAACCGTTATTGCCCTTATAAATAAAAAAGAATATCTTACGTCCATGATAGAATCAGTCATTGCACAGACCTATGGCCGGTGGGAACTTATTCTTATCAATGATGGACGTGATTACAGAGACGAAAGAATAAAGAAAGCAGAAACCATTAAAGAAGCATTTTCCCTATGTAAAGGTTCTTTCGTCACATTTATTAACAGTTCAGACAGACTGTCACCTTTCGCACTTTTTGAGTTTCTACAGGTCATAAATAAATATCCGAAAGCAGATTTCATATACTCTGACGAAGATTCTATTTTAGAAGACGGCAGGCGCCATTCACCTCACTTCAAACCTGACTGGAGTCCTGACACACTGAAAAGTTTTAACTATATAAACCATATATGCCTTAAGAAAATCCTTGTTGATAAGGTCGGAAGTGATTATATTTCAGATTATGATTACATCCTGAGAGCATCCGAAGAGGCGAAAGAAATAATCCATATACCATCTATACTATATCATTCCGGAATAAAATGCATAAATAAAGAACATGACATAAAAGCATTAAAAAACCATCTGGAAAGAACAGGCTTTGAAGGACATGTTAAAGAGGGACACAGCGATGGTTTTTACAAGGTAACATATAAAATCAAGGATAATCCAAAAATCTCAATATTGCTTCCAACGAAAGATCATGCAGAAGATTTAAAAAGGTGCGTCACATCTGTTACAGATAAATCGACTTATAAAAACTTCGAAATAATCATCATAGAAAACGGAAGTTCGGAAAAAGAAACTTTTATTTTCTATGATGAACTCAAGAAGAAAGACAATATAAAAATCATTAAATGGGACAAACCTTTTAATTATTCGGCATGCAATAATTTCGGAGCAGCATCTTCTACAGGAGACATTCTGCTCTTTTTAAATAATGACACAGAAGTGATAAATCCGGACTGGCTTGAAAGAATGATTGAACATATTCAGAGAAAAGAAGTTGGAGCAGTGGGGGCGAAATTATACTATCCCGACAATACCCTTCAGCATGGAGGCGTTATAATAGATAAAAAAACCCTGGCAAGACATTTATACAGGCATGCTCCGAAAGATGATGCAGGATATTTCGGAAGATTAAAAACAGTGCAGAATGTAAGTGCCGTTACAGGTGCCTGCCTTATGGTAAAAAAAGAAGTATTCGAAGAGGCAGGACGTTTCGATGAAAAATTTGCCTTTAATTTTAATGATACAGATCTCTGTTTAAAGATAAGACAGATGGGTTATCTTATTGTATGGACTCCTTATGCGGAGCTCTATCATTATGAATGTAAAACCAGAGGCACACTGGATAGCAGGGAAAAAGTAGAATCTTTCAGAAAAGAACAGGAATTATTCCACATACAGTGGGTTGATATATTAAGTAAAGGAGATCCTTACTTAAGTTCTCATCTTACTCTGAAAGAGGAAGATTTTTTTCTTTTGAAAGAAGAAGGGGAAACAAAGGTTTATAGTTCTGTGGAAATTGAGTTAAAAATGTAACCGGTTAACAACCATATTATTGACTCCCTGCCGGCAGAATGATAAAATGAATTCGAAAAATTCTTATAAAATAAAATACCGGAGCTTATACTGACAAAATAATATGCAGGACGAAGTATGGAAAGAAGCCATAAGAAAATATTTTGAAGATTTCTCTAAATTTTTCCTGGCAGACCTTGATGAATATATAGATCATACCAAAGGTTATGCCTTCCTGGACAGTGAATTACAGAAAATTTACCCGGAGGCTGAAGAAACAAAAAGAAAAACAGATAAACTTGTAAAGGTTTACCTGAAAAATGGTTTTGAGCAGTGGATATATTTATATATAGAGGTTCAGGGATATAAAGATGAACTGTTTCAGGAAAGAATGTTCATATATTTCTATCGTATATATGATCTATTCAAACAAAAGATAGTATCCATTACTATATTCACAGACCCTGACAGAGACTACAAACCTTCCGAATTTAATTATGATTTTTTCGGCACCAGTCTTAATTATAAATACAGAACTTATAAAGCCTTAGATGTAGAATATGCTGAACTTGAGAAAAGTGATAATCCTTTTGCCCTGGTAGTTCTTGCTGTAAAATATGTAATAAGATCAGGTCAGAACCAGGATAAAAGATTGAAATTCAAGACAAAATTAGCAAGATTATTGTTCGAAAAAGGATACAGTAAAGAAAAAGCAATAGAGATTTTTAATTTTATAAATGCTATAATAAAGATAACAGATGAAGCAAAACAGAAGATATTTTATGAAGAAATAAAGAAATTGGAGGGAGATAAGCATATGGCTATACTAAGTGATATTGGAGAATATATAACAAAGGAAAATAGAGATAAATGGATGGAAAAAGGGATAGAGAAAGGGATGGAGAAAGGAAAGGAACTGGGGAAACTGGAAGTAGCAAAAAAGATGATGGAAGACGGATTATCTTTAGAAGAAGTTGTTAAATATACAGGGCTTATGATGGAAAATATTAAGGATTTGATGAAGAGTTAATTATAAAAATGGATAAAGATAAATTCAATGACAGAAGCTACAAGTTATTATTTTCACATCCCAGGATGGTGGAAGATTTAATAAAATCCTTCGTGAAAGAAGATTTTGTAGATAAGATAGATT